>JBLIMQ010000005.1:0-87946 GCA_047638775.1 Flavobacteriales bacterium | reverse complement strand
CAATATTGTGGCCACGGGAAGCTCAACATTGACAACAACCTTGCGGAGGGGGCAATACGGCCCTATGTCATCGGGCGGAAAAACTGGCTTTTCTCCGACAGTGCAAAAGGTGCAAAAGCTAGCGCGGCGCTTTATAGTTTGATTGAAACGGCTAAGGCGAGCGGCCTTAATGTTTTTGATTATCTGTCACATTTATTTACAGTGCTGCCTAATGCTTCGCCGAATGATGACCTAGACAACTTATTGCCATGGAACGTGAATCTCCCGGTTTAGCTGGCTTAATTCTTGTGGGTTGGTTGATCGCTTACAATGGAACGGTTGGTCGAACATGCAAAAACACAAGGAGTCGAACGTGTATACTCTGTGGATTTTGCCGATGACCCCTACCTGACACCACTGTCTAAAAAGTTACACATGAATAGAATACGTGATCCTAACGATATGCATCAAGTTATTCACACATTGCATCTCTAGAGTAGCGGTCATCAAAGATTTCTGTCTTAACAGTGACTTAGAAAAACCATATGACATTGTCAATGCAGAAATTATCCACTAAGGGCATAGTTAAAAGCCCTCTCATAGTGTTAGTGATATCCTATATATTTAAAATTAAACCTATTTCGCTAACACCTATTTCGTTCTAAAATAGCCTCCTTAGCGTTTTCTCAGAATAAATCCAAAGTCACTTTATATGTAGCCATACTCACACTTTACGAGTGATTTTAATTAGTCAGTATTCCTTTATAATGTCATCATGGAGTGCAAAGACGTCCACTCATCGTAAGCTCTGTAAGCAGCTAATATAGGTTGATTTACGGCTGCTTTTACGAGCGGCTGTCTTCCCGCGCTATTCGAGCTGGGAATACGTTAAAAACAAGGTTTTAGGACATCAAACGAATCACATCCGTTGTCTTTTGATTGACTAAATCATCTATGGTGAACTTGCTAAGGTGCTCTAGATACGCGTCTTGAGCTTGCAACAAAATCACCTTTAGTTGACAGGTTGTTTTTAACGCGCACACAGGCGTGTCGCAATTGACTGGATCAAGCGTTTGCTCCATTAGTTTTACCACATCCTTTAGATTGATGCTCTCGGCGGCAAGCCCGAGCCGTATACCCCCATTTTTTCCTCGAACAGATTTGACCAAATTCTGATGTACTAGCTTATTAACGATTTTCATGGTGTGACTTTTGGATATATCAAAGCCTTCGGTTAGCTGTTGTATGGTGGTCAATTTTTCTTTGTCTAGCACAGCTAGAAAAATCAAAATTCTAAAAGCGTAATCAGTGTGCTTGGTTAGCTGCATTGTCTTACCCGAGTATTATTGGTCTATTTAATAATTTTAGTATAAATAGTTGCATCCTAGAAAGATACATATAGAATGCATCTTATAATGATTCGTCTCACATGAATCTTTAAGCCTGACGATCAACAAGGAAACACAATGTTAAGCCAAGAAACCATCAATACCGTAAAAGCTACAACGTCATTATTAGCCGAGAAAGGAGAAGCGATAACTCTGCATTTCTATCAACGCCTGTTTGAATCTAACCCGGACTTAAAAAACATCTTTAATCAAGTCAATCAAAAAAGAGGTGAGCAGCCTCGCGCACTGGCCGATGCCATACTCGCGTATGCAAACAATTTGGACAATATCGATATGCTGGTGCCTGTCGTTAAACGAATCGCACACAAGCATGTCAGCCTAGGTATTAAACCTTAACAATACCCTATCGTCGGTGAAAATTTATTATCCGCTATTCAGGCCGTTCTAGAGCTACCCGATCGTCACCCAGCTCTACTCGCATGGGCCGAAGCGTATGACGTACTGGCTAATATATTTATTAATACGGAGTAGGGTATTTACAAGGAGAATGAAGCTATACCCGGTGGTTGGAGAGGATTTAGAGAATTTGAAATCGATAATATAGTCACCGAAACGCCCGACGTAAAATCATTCCATCTTAAAGCAACAGATGGAGAACCTATTCCAGCTTACAAAGGTGGTCAATACATTGGCCTGAAAATCACGCCTAAAAATTTGGAATCAGAACTTGAGCATGGATTAGCGTTTGATGAAATTCGTCAATATTCCCTATCCGGAAAAATAGCCGAACCCTATTTACGCATATCAACCAAACTTGAATTTAGGGGTTTAGTTTCGAATCATTTACACGGTTGTGATAAAGGCGCGAAAGTCCTACTTCAGTCACCAACAGGTGTATTCACCCTTAATCCGCAAGCGAAAAAACACGTTCTAATTTCGGCTGGCGTAGGTTTTACGCCGATAATCAGCATTCTGTACGATGCACTTAATGTCGGGGTTAGAGGCCAAGATGTCATATTCGTTCAATGTTCAAGAAATCAAGAAAATATTATATTGAAAGATGAAATTAGCACAGTAACTAAAGATCAGAATATTACATACAAAACAGTTTTAGACGAAGATCATATGGCTGACCATACGGGGTATTTAAATAAAGAGATCATGAAGAAATGGCTGGATGAAGGTGATTTTCATCCTGATGGACAAACCGATATCTATTTCTGTGGGCCAAAGTCATTTATGAGCGAGATAAATAAGATGGTTCACGCGCTTGGTTATAATACAGCTCACATTCATTTAGAAACATTTGGCCCTTTGCTAGCGATTTAGTTTCATAAAACCTAATCGTTTATACATCGCTTTCTGCCAAGAACGCTAGGATAAAAAAAATAAGGGAACCCATTCATTATAAACTCCGTAACCTGCTGATATGCATATTTGATGCTACTTTTACGATTTAGTATCTTCGAAAAGTACTTCATTGATGGAATATGAATTAAATAATGAGGGTTAACAAGTAAGGGTTAACAAGTGGGTGTTTGTAAAGTCGGGTTAGGCTTCCTTAAGAGAAAGTCAAAAAAACGAATGTAGATAATTCTCTTGTCGTTTATTTCTTGCGTTTATTTTTTGTGTTAATTTCTGCCTTAAATGACTTTAAGTATCCACGCGTTCGGTGATCCCCATTAATTTATAGGCGAGTAGTGCGGCCGAAAACTCATAGGCATGAAAGTTTTCTATGGGAGCAAATTCCATTATGTCGAAACCAATAATTTGTTTTTGTCGGGCAACCGATTCAAAAAGCGCAAGCGTTTGGTACCAGCCCAGGCCACCGGGTACCGGGGTGCCGGTTGAGGGAAAAACCGAAGGGTCCATGCCGTCGATATCCAAAGTGAAAAAGACCTTCTCGGGGAAGTCATCGGGCAAGTCGATCGAGTGCATGTTTTTGGGGACGAGCACGTCGGCGTCCAAGTGTTTTATGTTGTAGTTTTTTCGGGTTTCGATTTCTTCTTCGCAAAATGCTCTTACGCCAAGTTGGAATAAGGGGATGTCTTCGTCAACAATGCGTTTCATGACAGAGGCGTGGCTCAGCGGGTTTCCCTCGTAGGTATCACGCAAATCGGCGTGTGCGTCTATTTGTACTACGCCAAAGTCTTCAATACCTGCCGCTATTAGACCCTTAATGACACCGTAGGTGACGGTATGCTCGCCGCCAAAGGCAATGGGGAATTTCCCCGCTTCAACAATGCTTTTAATCGATTCGGCAATATTGTCGATTGTCTGCTCAGCGTTTTTCTGCATTAGCGCTGGAGGGTGAGTATAAATCCCAAGGCGACTAGGGTTGCTTTTGCCGTCCCATGTTTCAAGTTGCCACGAGGCTTTTAATATCGCGGCTGGCCCCAACGCGGTGCCCCCGCCGTAGGAGACTGACTCCTCGTAGGGTACAGGTAAGATATGGAAATGTGCGTCTTCCGGTTTTGGATGGGTAAACTCAGAGCCTAAAAAAACCGGATAGCCCGGTGCCGCGAGTTGATCAAATTCTTCCACGTTTTAATCCCAATATTCATTTAGTCAAAAATATGTGTTTACGAAAGACGCTGCTTAAAATCGTCGTAGCCGAATTGACGTACTACGTTTAATGCGTCAGTTTTTGAATTCCAAATCGCAATCGCGGGCAGATTAATGCCGTTGAATGTCGTTGTTTTTACCATTGTATAATGGGCCATGTCATCGAATATAAGCCGTTGGCCAATGTCTAGGGCTTTGTCGAAACTGTAATCCCCAATCACGTCTCCGGCAAGACAAGTTTGCCCTCCAAGGCGATAATTGTGTGTTTTAACATCCTCAGCGGCGGCGCCGAAAATTTCGGCGCGATAGGGCATCTCTATAGTGTCGGGCATATGGCAGGTTGCGGAGGTGTCGAGAATCGCCAGTGGCCGTGTGTTGTGGCTTAGGTCCAACACTTCAGTTACCAGAACTCCACTGCGGATGGCAATGGTCTCGCCAGGTTCAAGATAGACTTGTACCTGGTGTTTTTTTTGAAACGCGACAATACGATTGATTAAGGCGTCCACATCATAATCGGGATGCGTTATGTGGTGGCCGCCACCAAAATTTACCCAGCGCATGCGGCCCAAAATTTCTGCAAACTGTTCTTCTACCACCGCAAGTGTGCGTTCGAGCGGCGCGAAGCCTTGTTCGCATAGCGTGTGAAAATGTAGACCCGTAATTCCGTCGAGGTTTTGCCCCGTAAACGCCGGGCGGGGAATGCCAAGGCGTGAGCAAGGCGCGCAGGGGTCGTAAATCGCGGCGCTGCCCTCGGAATGCATGGGGTTAATGCGCAACCCAAATTCAAGCTCGGGCCGTTGCCGTTTGGCTGCAAGCAGTAAGGGCTGAAAACGTTGCCATTGGCCAAAGGAATTAAACACCACGTGCTGTGAAACTTTTAAAATCTCGCGTAAGTCAGCTTCGGTGTAGGCCGCGCAGAAAGTATGTACTTCGCCGCCGAATTCCTCGGCGCCTAAGCGAGCCTCGTGCAAGCCACTGGCGCAGGTGCCACTGAGGTAGCGGCCCACAAGCGGAGCCAGGCTAAACATTGAAAAGGCTTTTAAGGCCAGTAATACCTTGGCGCCAGATTCGCGCTGTACGCGGTTTAGAATTTTGAGGTTTTCCTCAACCGCAATTTCATCCACCACAAAGCAAGGCGAAGGCACGCGTGAAGCGTCGAAGCGTTGAAAGCTCCAACTGGCATTTACTGAGTCGTTCGCCTTCACTGAGTGCGTGTTCTTCACAGGCTTCTTCTTGGTAGGGTTGTTGCTCATTGCCACTATATCAGCTCGAAACCGGGCTCTTCGATCACCTGCCAGGGCAAGCCATACGTGTTCATGGCCGCCATAAAAGGATCAGGATCAAGTTGCTCCATATTCCATACGCCGGGTTTTAGCCAAGTGCCGTCCATCATGAGTTTGGCGCCGATCATTGCGGGCACGCCCGTCGTGTAAGAGATGGCTTGCGATTGAACCTCTTGGTAGCAGTCTTGATGGTCTTTAATGTTGTAAACATACACACAGCGTTCGCGGCCATCCTTTATCCCCTTTACGACGCAACCAATACAGGTTTTACCTTTGGTGCGTGGACCCAGTGTGGAGGGGTCTGGCAGTAATTGTTTTAGGAACTGAATGGGCACAATTTCGGTGCCCTTAAAATTTATCGGTTCAATGCCCGTCATCCCAACGTTTTCCAAAACCTGCAAATGCTTGAGATAGCTTTCACCAAAACTCATCCAGAATTGAGCCTTTTTTAAGCTGGGGAAGTGTTTGGTCAGCGACTCCAGCTCTTCGTGGTACATGCGGTAAATGTCGTAGGTGCCGACACCGTCAGGGCAGGTGAATTTTTGCTGCAGTGACATGGCGGGCGTCGTAATAAAGTCACCGTCCTCCCAGTGCTGGCATTCGGCGGTCACTTCACGGATATTAATTTCCGGATTGAAGTTTGTCGCAAAAGCATAGCCGTGGTCACCACCGTTAACATCGATAATGTCCAAGCTGTGAATTTCGTCGAAGTAATGCTTGGCTGCGTAAGCGGTGAACATATTTGTCGCGCCCGGATCAAAACCGGAGCCGAGTAGGGCCATTAAGCCCGCCTTTTCGAACTTTTCCCGATAGGCCCATTGCCAGTGGTATTCAAATTTTGCGGTATCCAAGGGCTCATAATTGGCGGTGTCGAGGTAGTGCACACCGGCTTCTAAACACGCGTCCATAATACTGAGATCTTGGTAAGGCAACGCCACGTTGATGACCATAAAAGGTTTAAGCTTTTTAATTAAAGCCGCTAATTCGGGCACCTTATCGGCGTCGATTTGAGCCGTCTCTATTGGTCGGCTTAGTTGGCCTGCAATAGCCTTACACTTACTCTCTGTGCGGCTGGCAAGTACGATTTCCTTAAAAACTTCGGGGACTTGGGCGCATTTATGGGTCACCACTTGGCCGACACCGCCCGCGCCGATAATTAAAACTTTGGACATGCTTATTTCCTCAATATCATTCTTTTTCGTAATAGGTGTAGCCGCGCATGCTGGCATCGAAGGTATTAATAATTTGTTGGCGCTCGCGCGCGGTAATGCGGCCTTCTTTTACGGCCCGCTCCGCGGTGTTGCGATAGCGTACTTGCATTTCACGCGGCTGATATTCAACATAGCTCAGCACGTCGGCGATCGTGTCACCGTGGATTTCTTTGACAAAATCGTAACTGCCGTCTTGGTTGAGGCGCACGCTAACCACATTGGTGTCACCGAATAAATTGTGCAAATCGCCCAATGTTTCTTGATAGGCGCCAACTAAGAATACCCCTAAATAGTATTCTTCATTTTCTTTAAGAGGGTGCAGAGGCAGAGTGATATTGGGTTCGTTTGTCTGGCTGATAAACTTATCGATCTTGCCGTCGCAGTCGCAAGTGATATCGGCCAATACCGCTTCGCGACTCGGTTTTTCGAGTAAACGATGTATTGGCATAATGGGAAATATTTGATCTATGGCCCAGCTGTCTGGCAGCGATTGAAAAAGGCTAAAATTACCGTAGTAGATATCCGCCAGGGAGCTTTTGAGACCATCCAAATCCTGGGGTATGCGTTCCATTCCCTCCATCATTGCGGCAATGCGCTGGAGAATATCGAGGAAGAGATTTTCGGCGATAGAGCGTACACGCAAATCCAACTGGCCGCGCTTAAACAATTCACGAATTTCTTGGCGATGGAAGAGTGCGTCGTTGTAGCACTCCTGCAGTTTTTCAGGCTTGAGGTAACCAAAGATCTCACGCATTTGGATTAACTGTGGGTGTTCTTCGTCGTTAGTGCTTTTAACTGAGCTTTTAGTTGAGTTTTTAACTGAGTTTTTAACTAAGGCCGGCTCAAAAAGATTAACGTCGAGAATGTTAAACAAAAGTAAAGACGAATAGGCAACTGTGGCGCGCCCAGATTCGGTGACGATAATGGGGTGGTCGATATCGTATTCGTCTAGGGTAGACATAATGGTGTCGACGATATCACTGCAGTACTCGTCTAGCGTGTAATTGCGACTGTGGTCAGTGTTGCCTTTAGCGCCCGTGTAGTCGACGGCCAGTCCGCCGCCCAAATCAATGTATGTGAGCGGTGCGCCTTCGCGACATAAATCGATGTAGTAGCGGCAAGCCTCGACGATCCCGCCACGAATATCGCGGATATTGGGAATCTGTGAGCCAAGGTGGCAGTGAAGCAACTGCAAACAATTGAGCATCTTTTCGCGTTTTAAATGATCCACCACGTCGATAACTTGCGTGGTGCTCAGGCCAAAAACACTGCGGTCACCACTGGTACTGTTCCAATGTCCGCTAACCTGAGCCGTCATTTTTACGCGAACACCAATGCTAGGTGTAACGGCGAGCGCGCGACTGCGCTCAATAATCAAGGGCAGTTCGGTGGGTGTTTCGATCACAAATACACAATTAAAACCCAGCTTAATCGCTTGCAAGCCGAGATCTATAAACTCGGAATCTTTGTAGCCGTTACAAATAATAAGACTGCCCGGTTCAGAAAGCGTCGACAGCGCGGCAATCATTTCAGGTTTGCTGCCCACCTCAAAGCCGTGTTTATAGCGGGCGCCAAAGTCAGCGATCTCCTCGACAACTTGTGCTTGTTGATTGACCTTAATTGGATAAACACCACGGTAGATGTTTTTATAGCCTGTGCGCGCAATGGCCGTGCGAAAGGCCTCGTTCAGTTGAAACAGCTGGGCGTCTAGAATGTTTTCGATCCGCAGCAACACCGGCATGGCTAAGTCGCGTTCAGCCATGGCCTCAACGATTTCAAGCAAGGCTACCTCGGTATTGAGCGTCTTAGCGGTAACTTCGCCCTTCGCGTTCAAACCAAAATAGTCATTGCTCCAATTAGCTATGCCATAAATTTCGGCGCTTTCTTCGATGCTCCAGGTAGCTGGAGAGGGTGTTAATTGCACTTTGTCCACTAAGGTAGGTCCTTAAGATACGGTGGGTGTTATATCGGGTCTCGATGGGGCGAGCCTTAGTCATCTAAATCAGCGCATTATCCATGGGAGTTGGTTGTTAGGCCACATAATTTTGACGTTGGGGTGTTTTTATTAAAGAGGGTTGGTGTTGGGTTTGTAGGGTGAGTCTAGTGATGCCGCTGTAATTTTGCTTGGCTTTTTGCGCAGGGGGTGGCTTGAGGTTCCGTCACTGTTTACTTAGTGTTCTCGGTTTAATACGCGAATTTGGAAGCGGATATTTTTAATGAGCAAGTGAATAAATATATTTGGCACTTAATTGAAATCTAAAAAACCGAAATAAGGTGGGAGATAAATAATGTAGAGTCGCAAACGAAAAAAAATATTGGTCGATGTCGATGTCGATGTCGATGTTGGGGTGGGTTGACGTCGTTGAATTATTTTTTAAAAACTAAGATTCTGTCGTTGGCTAAAAAATCCAGGGAATATAGCTAGGCGCTATACCCTGGCAATGTGCGACGTGAAGCTAGAAGCTAGAAGCTAGAAACTAGAAACTAGAAACTAGAACCTAGAACCTATATGTGGCTTTTAATCCCAAAGTGCGCAGGCGCGCTTGGTAAGCAACATCTTTTGCTGCTCCTCCAAATAGCTCGCGCTCGTTAGGGCCAAACTCTGAATCGTATTCAACGTCTGTACAGTTTTTACACCAAAGTTGAACATCTAAATTATCCATCACTTCTAAACCAATACTTGCATCTACTAGTGATAGCGATTTCTGTACGTCCTGACCGTCGATCCACCAATTCAAATCATCGGAATAGTTGTAGTCAACGCGTGTAACTAAATTGCGACCCTTGAGTAGACCAAGGGGAAGCTCATGCAATATTCCAATATTTGCTGTGGTATGTGCAAACATGGGCAGCTTGGAACCTTCAAAACCTCGATCAAAGGCTTCTTGCGTTCCCTCGGGCAGTTTCACCTCGTTAGCTACACGCGAATTTAATTCACTGGTCATTTTGTTCAGAATTTCTGTATCAAACTCGGTGATTTCGGATTCCATCAAACCAAAACCTGCTGAGAGTGTTAGGTTGTCTGTGGCGGCAAAATCAAGGGTTGCTTCAATCCCGTAAATTTTACTCTCGGGAATGTTGTAAAGGCTTTGTACAAAAACGTTACCGTCAAATTCAAACTGTTGGGCATTTTTGTATTTTTGATAGAAGAGGGCCGCATTGGTTCGTAAGCGTCCGTCCAACTTTGTCGTCTTTGTGCCAATTTCAAAACTGTCCAAGGTTTCCGCTTCATATTTGTCGGTTAGCAATGAACCCGAAGCATTAAACCCACCACTGCGGAAGCCGCGAGCATAGGTGCTGTAAATCATCGTGTCCTCGCTGGGTTTGTAGGCGAGCGACGCTTTGGGCTGAAAGGCGCTAAATGTTTCGCTTAGCTTACTGCCCGATGCCGCGCAGCCAGAGTCCGTGGTTGAATCACAGTCTGTGCCGGCCGCGCCCACACCATTCCCAAAGGTGTCTACGGTTGGGCCATCAATACGTGTTACTTCACGCTGATCTTGGTCGTAGCGTGCCGCCAGTGTTAAAGTGAAGGAATCGGCGATATCGTAGTCTGTATTTAAAAATACAGCCCACGCTAAGTTGTCTTGTGAATTTTCGGTGCTGTTTATTAAACCACTACAGGTACTAAAATCGGTGATGAGCGAACCTTCGCAATCAAAAGCTGTGCCTGTTGGGAGCTCCCAGGTGTTGCGAATAGTGTCATAGCGTTCGGTTTGAATGGCATAGACACCTGTGATGTAACGGAAGTCTTTGTCTGAGTCGGAAACGTAACGAATTTCCTGAGAGGCGGTTTTTACATCGTAGTATTGATCGCTGCCGACAAAATTCCCTGCGGCCCAAGGAGCGAGCTGCTCGCTAAAAAATGCTTGATCTAGTGCGCCTAAACCGGAAATGAAATCATCTACAAACTCTTCGGTATAAAATAATACGTTGCCGGTGCGGTCATTAAACCTAGTCTCGTCGGCTACGCCATACTGCTCGTAGGTATCGGTAGAGTTAGTGAGAGACGTTAGTGTTCCACTGCCTATGTCAAAATCAGCTTTAAACGTAAATGTATCAATGTCGCGATTTGCGACGGGGTTGCCGTTGCTGTTAATGGGGAATTCGTATTCGACATTGGGGTCACTTTCAAGGCGGTAAATGTTGCGATACCACATGGCGCCCGTTTCTAGATCATTCTTAGCGTATAGAAATTTGAAACGAGCCGAATCGCTGGGTTCCCAGTGTAATTGAGCGCGAATATCGTTGCTTTCTTCAAAATCCATCATGGCGTCGTCGGCCGATATTCCGACTACGTCGGTTAAATATTTGTTTTCAATCGCGCCATCGTATTGACGATGATTCAGTGAAATACGGTAATAAAGGTCATCGACTATTGCACCAGAAAGCGCGCCGTTTAATTCAAATAAGCCGCCATCACCAACGCCAGCACTAAGACGCCCTTCGGTTTCGTCTGTGGGCTTTTTGGAGGTGACGACTAAGGCTCCGCCTAGGGCGTTTCGGCCGTATAGCGACCCTTGTGGACCTTTTAAGAACTCCATCTGTTCAACATCGTAAAAAGATTGCGACAGTTCGGTTGCACTTCCTACTGGCACACCGTCAATGACGACGGCTATGGAGGGTTCTGAGTTCCGGGTAGAGGCAATGCCACGGGAGATAATGTAGGTGGACGAGGGACTGAGTGATTCCACTATAGTTACATTGGGAATACGTGCCGTTACGTCGCGCGCGCTCGAAATACCCGCTCGCTCAATGGCTTCTGACGTTATGGCGGTAATTGCCATGGGTACTTCTTGTGAATTTTCTTCACGTTTTTGACCAAATATGATGACTTCCTCCAGGCCTAATTGCGTGGATTCAGCTGCGTGTATTGTGCCAGTGCTTTGCATTGTGGCGGCGATGGCTAATACCAGCGGTGAAACTCTAAAGGTAAAATTCTTTCGACTAGGTGTTTTCATTATCGTTATATCCCCTTCGTTTAGGTGTGTATGCCTGAGCTAGGTCGAAGCATGGTTTTCGTAGTTTTGGTCTTTCTGGAACTCTTTTTATTAGGTTTTGTAACCGGTTACATGTCTCATCTCAAAAAAGACCACACGTAGTGTGGTCTTAGATTTCATGAGGTTAGCGTCGCTGCCAAAATACGCTTAGATGTTCGATATTTAAAAAATGTAACCGGTTACGTAGCTTTTGTCAACAATCGTTTGCTTTTTGTTCGCTGTCGTCATTTATCTTTAATAGTGTTTTAAAGTTCCTTTGTCTTAAGGACGAATTGTGATCATTCATTATTAAGTGCAGAGGCTTGTGATGCGCCTGTCTTTTCTCGTGAATCTTGTTTACTTGAAAAGGTGAATGCAAACAGTACCGCTACGATTGCCGCTAGTGCCGATGGCACAAGCCAGATGATTTTCCAGCTGTGTTCGGTGGAAGAAACAGCATTGCTTAAGTAAATCCAGTTGGCTAGATGACTGCCCAATACGGTACCAATACCGAGCGTCACCAGCGCTAGAAATGATTGGGCGCGTCCACGAATTTCGGGAGCGGTATTTTTGTCCACGTAAATCTGCCCCGCTACAAAAAACAGGTCATAACAAATACCGTGAAGCGCAATACCCAAAAGAAGAAGCGGCATTACGGGGCCGCTCTCACCAAAGCCAAAAGCGAACGCAAGATAGCGCAGGGACCACGCTAGCATGCCCACAATCAACACCCATTTTATGCCCAAGCGCACAAAGGCAAACGGCAGTAGTAACATAAAGAAAATTTCAGAGGCTTGGCCGAGTGTTTGTATGGCCGCTGCACGTTCTACACCTTGCTCTATTAAAAATGTATTGGTATAGGCGTAATAGAAGGATAGGGGGATACAAATAAGAAGAGAGCACAGCATAAACACCCAGAATGAGCGATCGCGAATTTTTTGAATTACGTCGATGCCCGTAATACTGCGCCAACCATTGCCGCCTATTTTCCCTAGCGCCTTCGGTGGAGTGGCGGGGAGTGTAAAGGCGTAAAGACCGGCCAATACCGAAGCGACGGCGGCCAGCTGTATAGGTAATACTGTTTTCTCTGCTTGGAGAAAGCCGACAATAAGGCCGGCGCAAATCCAGCCAATGGTGCCGAGAACTCGCACTGCAGGAAATTGCCGTTCGGTGTTCGACATAGCATTAAACGCGACTGAATTACTCAAAGGTAGTGTTGGCATATAAACAAGCATGTAGAGTAAAACAGCACCAAAAAATAAGGACTTTGATTCACTGATGGTACTTATCCAAAGAAGTACCGCAGCGCCTAATAGATGTAATGCCCCCAATAGTTTTTCGGCTGAAAAGTATCTGTCTGCGATCACACCGATAAAAAGAGGTGCGATAATGGCGGCATATCCTTGGGTGGCATAGGTTTCACCGATTATATCGTCAAATCCTGAAGCGTTCAGATATGAGCCTAGGGTTACCCACCAAGCTCCCCAGATAAAATACTGGGCGAACATCATTATGGATAGTTTGATTCGCACATTGTTATTCATAACTCTGGCTCCATTTATTTTATTTTATTTTTGCGTGTAGCTGTCGGTATTGTTTGCTCCCTATTGAAACGTGAAATAAGGTGCTATTCCTGCAATCCTAAAATACGACGGTTGCGTATAGGGTCGCTGTTACTGCCAGCAAAATCATCGAAGGCTCTATCGGCAATATCAATAATGTAGCGCTGTATATGTTGCGCACCTTCGCGTGCCCCTTGTTCGGCGTGCTTTAGGCAGCACTCCCATTCCAGTACTGCCCAGCCGCTGTAATCGTATTGTGTTAGCTTGCTAAAAATAGCAGGGAAATCCACCTGTCCGTCGCCGACGGAGCGGAAGCGGCCAGGGCGATCGATCCAGTCGGCATAGCCGCCATAAACTCCGGCGCGGCCATTGGGTCGAAACTCGGCATCCTTCACATGAAAGGCGCCAATACGCTGGTGATAAATATCAATAAACGCCAAGTAGTCCAATTGTTGCAGTACAAAATGGCTAGGGTCATAAAGAATGTGCGCCGCTGGGTGGTTGTCCGTAGCCGCTAAAAAGCGTTCGAAGCTAATGCCGTCGTGTAAGTCTTCTCCGGGATGTAGTTCGAAGCACACGCGCACGCCGACATTTTCAAAGGCATCCAAAATTGGTCGCCATCGTCGCGCGAGTTCTTTAAAGCCTTCGGCTACCAAGCCGGGTGGGCGTTGAGGCCAGGGATAAACTGTATGCCAGAGCAGGGCGCCTGAAAACGTTGCATGAGTGCTCAGGCCCAAGCGGGCACTAGCTTGGGCGGCGTAATGTAATTGCTGAGTTGCCCATTCGGTGCGCGCTTCGGTATTTCCGTGTAACGCTGCTGGTGTAAACCCACTAAATAGTTCGTTATAGGCGGGGTGCACGGCAATGAGTTGTCCCTGTAGATGTGTAGACAGGTCAGTAATGGCTACGCCCGCCTGTTCGCAAATACCGAGCACATCATCGCAATACGTTTGACTGCTTGCGGCCGTTTTTAGGTCAAAACAACGTTCGTCCCACGTGGGAATCTGAATCCCACGATAACCCAAATCAGCCACCCATTTTACTATTTCTGGCAGGCTTGAGAATGGTTTCTTATCTCCCAAAAATTGCGCTAAAAAAATTCCGGGACCCTGGACTTTTTGCATATTGTTACTCCTATACCGGCATCAAAAAAATCAAATGTGTATCGTTGTTAAGTACAAACCAGATCTACGTGTTACGTGTTAAGTGTTGCGTGTCGTGTGAATTAAAGTGCTTTGTTGAGGGGCGTCCATTTGCCGTTATTCTTGCTACTAAGAACCATAGCTTCGATAAATTCCATACCGCGCAAGCCTTCTTCGATGCTTGGACATTCTGGAACTGTGGCCATTTCCTCTTCA
Source organism: Flavobacteriales bacterium (assembly GCA_047638775.1). Lineage (GTDB taxonomy): Bacteria > Pseudomonadota > Gammaproteobacteria > Pseudomonadales > Cellvibrionaceae > Agaribacterium. The sequence goes on along the minus strand of JBLIMQ010000005.1, from coordinate 73,663 downwards.
TGCCCCATTGAACTCCAAAGCGTGTGGGAGAAGGCGCGATAAAGGTTTGCGAAAGCTTCAATAAAACCTTCGGGGTGACCGCTAGGTGTGCGAAAGCTGGCACGTACTTTTGGTGCTAAATAGGTGAGGTCGGATCCCGCTCGATAAATGGCAACGGGATGTCCCGCGCGACGCACACACAAATTGTTGGGATCTTGTTGGTGCCACTCACATCCGCCCTTTTCGCCATAAATGGTGATTTTCAAACTATTTTCACTGCCGGTGCATACTTGGCTAGCGGATAACACGCCAGTTGCGCCACCAGACATTCGCAATAGAGCTGCGCCGTCATCATCTAAGCGACGGCCAGTAACGAAAGTATTCAGTGCTGAACTCACCTCGATGATTTCTTGGCCACTTACATACTCAGCCAAATTATGAGCGTGGCTACCGATATCTCCAATGCAGCCGCTTTTTCCCGAGCGGGCAGGGTCAGTACGCCAACTTGCCTGCTTGTTTCCTGAGGATTCTTGATTATCGGCCAGCCATCCTTGAGGGTATTCCACAAATACTTTGCGAATGCGGCCAAACTCGCCTGCAGCTATCATCATTTTTGCTTGAGTCACCAGAGGGTAGCCGAGGTAGCTGTGTGTGAGGCCGAACTGAAGTTTGCTGCTTTTTACCTGGATCGCCAGCTCCCTTGCCTCTGCGAGGGTTGCGGTCACAGGCTTGTCGCACAGTACGTGAAAACCGGCGCGCAGAGCTGCGGTGGCAGCAGGGTAGTGCAGGTGGTTGGGCGTAACAATAGTGATAAAGTCTGGGCGTTCATTTTCTGGACGCAAGGCTTCTTGGCTTAGCATTGTATCGAAGTTTGAATAGACTCGTTGTGGGTCTAAGAACAAGCCTGCGCCACTGCGCTGTGCTACTTCTTGCTTGCTGCTAAAAGCCCCAGCCACCAATTCGATGTCGCCACAAAGGGCCGCTGCCATGCGATGAACTTCGCCGATAAAGGCGCCTTGGCCGCCGCCGATCATTGCCATGCGTAATTTGCGCGGGCGTTTTGAAATGCTGGTCATTAGGCCTCCTCAAGCAGTAGGACATTGGTTTAGCAGGTTAAGTTGGGCCCAAATTTAAGGGTGGGCTCGAGCTTGATAAGCAAACTGTAACCGGTTACATTTGGCTTGGCAAGTCCCAATGTGTAATTTGATGAATGTGCGGAGTGTAGCTAAACAGTATTTCGCTGATGATTTCCTTTAAACTGTAACTCTGTATTAAGAGAGCTAGCTATGACCAGTATTCGTAAAGTTTCCCGCGTTGCCGGCGTTTCTGTTGCCACGGTTTCACGAACCATGCGACACCCAGATCAAGTCAAAGAGGAGACCCGTAAAAAGGTCTTGGATGCTGTTGAGGCGGTTGGATATCGCCCCAATATGATGTCGCGTAACTTTCGCGCAAAAAAATCCTTCGCTATTTTGGTATTGGTACCCAATATCGCCAACCCGTTTTTTTCCCGTGTTATACGCGGGATTGAGCACGTGGCCCAACAGAAAGGTTATGCCGTGCTTTTGGGTGACACGCAGGGTTTGATGGAGCGAGAGCACGAATATGTGTCCCTTGTTACTTCCCGCCAAGCTGATGGCATCATTCAGTTGAGTCCCAATATTGCCGGTATTCTTGACGCCATTGGCAGTGTTGAAACTCCCGTGCCCATAGTGAATGCCTGTGAGTGTAGTAACGATGCTCTTTGTCCAACCGTGCGCATTGATAATCAAGGCGCCGCACGACTGGCTGTACAGCATTTGGTCGACAGCGGGCATAAACGAATAGGCGTAATTCTTGGCCCTAAAGAAAGCCCTTTAACGCGGGATCGTTTGGTCGGCTACAAGCACGTATTAAACGAAAATAATATTTCGTTTGAAGCAGAACTTACTGTCAGTGGAGACTTCACGCTCGCTTCAGGGGGCAGGGCTGTTGCAATATTACAAGACTTAAAAAAACCACCCACGGCAATTTTTTGCTGTAACGACGAGATGGCCATGGGTGCCATGCATCAAATTAAAAAAACGGGGAAGTTTGTTCCGGGCGATATTTCTATCGTCGGCTTTGATGATATCGAATTTGTTACATACACCGATCCGCCGCTGACTACGATTGCCCAACCCGCAGAAGAGCTGGGTGAAGTTGCCTTTTCTGTGCTGTTAGATCTATTGGAGGGGCGGGTACCCGAAAAACAAGACTACGTACTTCCGTCTCAGTTAATTGTTAGAGAAAGTACGGCCGCGCGCGAATAATTGAATGGGATACATGGTACTAATAAATGGTGCGATACCTTGGCTTAAGCGTGGTACTGACCCGTATCTTTAATGATTGTGTTATGTGTAAAGGGGCCTATGCTAGTCGCTTGAATGTTGCGCATGTAAGGTCAATATCTATCGGTTTTGGCTGTTTCGTACTATTCTCTATCATAAGGTTATGTTAACACTTATGGTAAGCCGTCATGTTGGTATCAAGAATTTTCGTGTGCTGTTGGTTTGGCATTATTTCCGCACACCTAAATGCTAATGATCATCATATTTATAGAGTGGCTGTCAGTGATATACCGACTAATGTCTATATCAATACTAATAATAAAAAGGTACTCAGACCAGAGGTTACGGGTTTACTAGAACATATTTTTATCAGAGCTAATATCGATTTTAAGCTTTCAAGTTTTCCACCGGCAAGGGTCTTTGACGGATTAAAAAATGGTAAAATAGAACTGTGGCTGGGAGTGGCGGGAGTCTATTCTATTGAAGATCATGTTGTTTACGGTAAATCAAAATTATCTGATTTGGATGTGGCTGTTTATTCACTTGACGATAAAGTCGTAAGTTCGATCGAAGATTTATCGGGTCGAAGTATCGTGTTACTCCATGGTTATGGGTATGGCCACATACGACAATACGTTGATAACGAAAAAAATAACGTCAGTGTTCATATTGCGCATTCACGAGATTCGGCATTTAAAATGCTTCAGAGTCGAAGAGTTGAGTATCTATTAGACTATAAACAAGTTATGGATGCTTACGTAACAAAAAACACGAGTCTGCCCATTTTGAAAACTTATGATTTAGGTAGAATACCTATCATATTTGTAGGTTCAAAGCGTGTTAAACATATCGATAGCCTCTTAAAAAAATTGGATTTAATCGTTCATGATATGTATATAAGTGGCCAGTTGGGCGAGGTCGTGGATAAGATAAACTCCGATAATAATCTTTACCTTCAGCCTGAATGACACTTGATGAATCGCGCCATGATTCGATTTTTCCTTTCTTTCGTTCTTTCGTTCGTTCATTCGTTCATTCGTTCATCCTTCGGTCCTTCCTTCAGGTGTCGCGTATTTACAGTGTGAAATTACCTGTATTTTTGAAAATTTAAAATACAGCTTTTAGTTTTCAGCGGATATTGTTTTTGATCCTGTAGACAATCTTCCCTAGCTGGTACCTTAACCGTATTGATGTAGTTAAATAGCGTCAAACGACACCTAAGCGTTCAGCCGTGTGGCATAATGGTTCGCTAAAGCGGGAGCATGCATGAGCCTTCGAGCCAACAGTAAAGATTTCTTACAATTATTTATACACGACATCCCTATGATGGATGTCCGCGCGCCCGTGGAATTTAATCGAGGCGCATTTCCCAACAGTCAAAATATCCCACTTTTAGACGATGTTCAGAGGAGTCTAATAGGAACCCGCTACAAAGAACAAGGGCAGGATCAAGCCATCGCCCTAGGGAATGAATTGGCGACACCAGCGATTAAAGAGGAACATATCGCGGCGTGGAGAACATTCACGCAAACACACCCAGAAGGCTTTTTGTATTGTTTTCGAGGAGGCCTGCGTTCACTTGTAACTCAGCAATGGCTGAAAGAAAGCGGTATAGACTACCCCTTTATTGAGGGGGGCTATAAAGCCATGCGCACATTCTTAATTGAGCAATTAGCGTTAAGTATAGGTACCATACCCCTAGTATTGATTAGCGGTAGAACGGCCAGCGGGAAAACACATTTTTTACAGCGCTTAAGCCGACATATCGACCTTGAAGGTATTGCCAATCACCGCGGCTCAACCTTTGGGGGGCTGGTTGCGCCCCAGCCAAGTCAAATAGATTTTGAAAACAGCGTATCTATTGAGTTGCTAAAACAGCGACACCAACACTCCCTTCCTGTATTTATGGAGGATGAAGGTCGCCTTATTGGTCAAATGGTTATCACCCCAGAAATGCGTAAGGCTATGGTGGAAAAATACCCGATAGCGGTATTGGAAGCTCCCATGGATGAACGCGTAGAAAATGGTGTTAAAGATTATGTCACTGATTTGTTACCGCTGTATCAAGCTGAGTATTCAGATCAGGCTCACGATATTTTTTCTGAAAAGATATTGTTTAATTTGTCGCGTATTCAAAGGCGTTTAGGCTGTGAATTACATAAAGTCTTGCACGGCCAATTTTCTGAAGCATTAAAGATGTTAAAGAGATCTGACACCAGCGGCTTTGCTCAACCGATTAGCACTTTGCTAAGTAAATACTACGACCCCATGTACGATTATCAATTACAGAAAAGTGAAGATAGGATTCTAATTCGTGGATCAAAAGAGGAGTTAGCCGACTGGGCCGAGCAATACCGCCCGTGAAATAGTAACTTCTAAAGGGTAACTTTAAATTATTAAAGTGCCGTAAACGTTTAATGCAAAGACTTAATATCATGAATTTCCGCCTTGTTCGTCCATTTACGTTAATCGCTTTATGCCTTGTAGCTCCGCTCAGTTTCAGCACTTTTGTACAGGCAGAAGAGGCCAGTTTTAGCTTTACGGCTATTCCTGATCAAGACGCCACTGAGCTTAAAAAACGTTTTGATAAAGTCGCCCATTATTTAACTGAGCAATTAGGTTTTAAGGTTAGCTACGTCCCAGTAAAAAGTTACGCGGCCGCAATTACCGCATTTAGAAATAACCAAGTTCAATTAGCGTGGTTTGGCGGTTTATCTGGCGTACAAGCGCGCAAGCTTGTTGCGAATAGTGAAGCCATTGCTCAAGGTTATGAAGATCAATCTTTTGTCACCTATTTTATTGCCCATCAATCGACCAAGCTTAAGGCTAGTGACAATTTCCCTACAGCTATAAAGGGTCTTAGTTTTACCTTTGGATCAAAAGGCTCTACGTCAGGTCGTCTAATGCCAGAATTCTATATTCGAGAAAATATCGGCGTCCCGCAAGATGTTTTTAAACAGGTGGGATTCAGTGGTGATCACAGTCGCACAGTTGCCTTAGTACAAGCGGGTAGCTATCAGGTAGGTGCGGTTAATTATAAGGTATGGGATTCTATGCTCGAGCAAGGCAAGATAGACCTAGAATACGTTTCGGTGATTTGGAAAACTCCTGCCTACCCCGATTATCAATGGAGTATTCGCGGAAATGTCGATGCTCAATTTGGGCAAGGCACGCAGGATAGTGTTCAGCAGGCCCTACTCAATATGAAAGACCCTGAATTATTAAAGGCTTTTCCTCGCCAGTCCTTTATTCCTGCACAAAATAGTGATTACACTCCTATCGAAAAAACAGCGCAAAGCATAGGGCTGATGGACTAGCATGGTCTTTGACTTCAATAATGAAAATCTGTTTTACGGCCAATTTTCCGCGCTAAAAAAGCTCAAGCTTTCCATTCAAGCTGGCGAAAAGGTCGCCATAATAGGTGAGAGTGGATCAGGCAAATCTACCTTGCTAAACGCTCTGCGCGAACAACGCCCCCATGATATTGCCTGGTGTCCACAACAATTGGGGCTGGTTGCTATGCTAAGTTGCTTACACAACATCTATATGGGGCAGCTACAACAGCATCATTTTCTTCTAAATCTTAAGCGCTTAATTTACCCCGGCGCAAAGATAATCAAAGAAATTGAAGCCATTGCCAGTCAGCTGGCTATCGAGAACCAGCTGAACAAGGCCTGCGAGCAGCTTTCAGGAGGCCAACAACAAAGAACCGCGATTGGACGTGCCATCTACTCTAAACAAAATATTTTTTTAGGTGATGAGCCCGTTAGTGCACTCGATGGTTTTCAAGCCGAGCATATTCTGGCGTTATTATGTCGTACATTCGAAACGCTCGTGGTGACACTGCACGATATAAAATTGGCAAAGGAACATTGTCAGCGTGTTATAGCATTAAAAGATGGAGAAATATTTTTTGATCGTAAAAGTCATGAGCTCAGCGCTGAAGATCTGTCTCAGGTGTACAGATAGTCCATGGCTTTTAAGCGTTCGGCCGGCCGTAGCCAGGTAAGATCCTTACGCCGTATTAGTTTTTGTCTAGCGGGACTGGCATTTCTAGCTCTGTTCATCGCTAAGATCGAAATCAATACCGGCAACCCCTGGTTTGAGCTGCAGCTTATGGCTCAGGGGTTCACTCAGCCAAGTTTCTTAAGTCTACCAACGTTTTTTAATGCACTTCTAACGACTCTAGCGTTCGCTTTCCAAGCGGTCTTTGTGGCAGCCTTGCTGGGTTTCTTAATGGCTTTGTGTTTTCAAAACGCCATGGTTCGCGCAATCGCAGCGTTTGTTCGATCCGTACACGAATTATTTTGGGCTCTGCTATTTATTCAGATCTCGGGCTTAAGCTCTCTAACAGGGTTTCTCGCATTACTTATTCCCTTTAGTGGAATATTTGCAAAAGTCTTTGCAGAAATTTTGGATGAGACGGATAAGACAGCAGAGCGAAGCCTCAACTCAAGGAGCTCTTACCTAAGCAAACTCTTTTATACTCAAATAATACTGGCTTGGCCGCAGCTAAAATCTTATTGTCGTTATCGACTCGAATGTGCCATTCGTTCCAGCGCTATCTTAGGGTTTGTGGGTTTGCCAACCTTAGGCTTTGAGCTCGAAAGTTTTTTAAAACAAGGAGAGTACTCCCAAGCCGCAGCGATTCTTTATGTATTTTTTTTGCTTATTGCCAGTTTAAAATACTGGGTAAAAATTGCTCTTCTTCCCTTATACGCTTTCGTGGCTTTTCTGTATCTACCCCCTATTGCCAATATTTCATGGCCGCTGGTGATGATCTTTTTAACGCAAGACATTGTTCCGACCTCACTTCAACAAGGGAATGCATTAGCTTTTTACGAGTGGCTAACAATGATGTGGAAAACGCAAATTTCCTACGGGATCCTCAATAGTTTAGTTCTCAGCCAAATTGCGTTAATTTGCACAGGGTTACTGGCTTTGATAATCTTTCCATTTAGTAGTTCATTATTTTTTCCCAAAATAGTTCGAGCTTTTGGCCAAAGCGGACTCATTATTATTCGTTCTTGCCCAGAGTACCTTTTGGCCTTTATGGGTTTGCTAATCTGGGGGCCCTCGATGTTACCCGCTATTGTGGCGCTCTCTTTACACAACGGTGCGGTTATAGCGCATCTACTGGCGCTACAAAGTCAAACATTGGTGTTTAGAAAGGATGTTTGCCACGGAGTTGATCGGTATTTCTATGAGGCGCTACCTCGCTTATACGGCAGCTTCATCGCACTTTTACTGTACCGATGGGAAACGATATTAAGGGAAACTGCAATATTGGGTATGCTTGGTATCCCGACCCTCGGGTTTTACATAGATTCCGCTTTTGAAGAAATACGCTTCGACCGTGCAATACTATTGATTTTAGTCACCGCGCTATTAAATATACTTGTGGATAATATATCGCGCTATTGTCGCAAATATATTCACATTAAGTATTTACCTCAAGCGTTATGATTTATTCATTCTCTACCGTTAAAAATACGAGGCTCTAAAGTGCAAAAGATGCCCCATGTTAAAGACATAGTCCTTGTGGGTGGTGGTCATACCCATGCTTTAGTCATCCGTATGTGGGCCATGAATCCACATTCCGGCTTACGCTTAACGTTGATATCCCCGCAAGTACATACGCCGTATTCTGGCATGCTGCCCGGTTTTATTGCAGGGCATTATAGTTTTGAACGAATTCACATCGACCTGCAAAAACTATGCGCATGGGCCGGCGTACGATTTATTCAAGCCTATGCCACGGCGATTAATGCTGAGGCACATACCATCAGCCTAAAGTCTCGGCCAGGCATTGAATACGATGTTTGTTCGATAGATATAGGGAGTGTGCCCAACAATAGTATTAAAGGCAGCGATGAATTTGCCGTACCCGTTAAACCTATTAGTGAATTCAGTCGTCATTGGGCCGATTTGCAGCGACAATTACTTGATCATAAAGATTTGGCGCCATTTAAAGTGGTTATTATTGGCGGTGGAGCCGGTGGCATGGAGCTCATTACGGCCATGCGTTATTGGAGTAAAAAAAATAATTGCCTTGCTGAATTTAGCATACTGACTCGTGGACCAAAGCTATTAGAACATTATCCTAGGCCCCTACAGAAAAAACTATTGCAGTACCTTAACGACAATAAAATCCACTATAAGCTTAACTTTGATGCTCAGGCTATAACACAACATTTTATACTCAGTAATACCGATCAGGTCGCTTACGACAAAGTGTTTTATTGCACTCAAGCTAGAGCGGCGAGCTGGCTTAAATCAAGTGATTTGGATTTGAATGAACATGGATTTATTAACGTTAATGATCATCTTCAATCGGTTAGTCACAAAGATATTTTTGCTGCAGGAGATATAGCCCATCAGATCAACAATCCGCGCCCCAAAGCCGGTGTTTACGCCGTGCGTATGGCCCCAACATTGTTTGACAACCTTGTTAACACTGCATTGCGATTACCGTTAACAAAATTTGGACCTCAAAAAAACTTTATGAGCTTGCTGGCTCTTGGCGATAAATTCGCGATTGGTAGCCGCAAACCATTTTCTTTTAACGGGAAGTGGGTGTGGATGTTAAAAGATGCCATAGATAATAAATTCATGAATTTGTTTCATGAATTGCCGGTCATTAGTATGAGTAACAGCAAAGATAGTGTGATGCATTCAACGCTACAAGATGAGTTAGAGATCAAGAGTATTACAGAAATTAATATGCGCTGTGGCGGTTGCGGTGGGAAAGTCGGCGCTAGTGTACTAAGCGAAGTACTAAAGAACTTAAAGCCCTTTCCCCAAGCTGATGTACTGATCGGTTTAGCTAACCCAGATGACGCAGCCGTATTAAGTATTCCTCACGATCAAAAGTTAGTGCAAAGTTTAGATCATTTGAAAACCTTTATTGATGACCCATACATTTTTGGGAAATTAAGTACATTACATGCCTTAAATGATATCTTTGCTATGAATGCCAAACCGCAATCGGCTCAAGCGTTAGTTCAATTACCTTTGGCGAGTGATGCAATTCAAAGGCGAGACATGAGCCAGCTTATGCAAGGGGCCGTTGAAGTATTGAATCAGCACGAGTGCAGTTTGGTCGGTGGCCACACGTCAGAAGATAGCCATCTAAACCTCGGTTTTTGCATCAACGCTTTAGCGCAAGAGGAGGATTTATTTCGTAAACGAGGTTGCAGTAAAGGGCAAGTGCTCATATTAACCCAGTCGCTAGGTGTTGGTGCATTATTCGCGGCCCATATGCGCGGGTTAGCAAAAGGTGTGGATATAGAAAATGCTCTAAATACTATGTTATGGTCAAATCAGATGGCCGCTAGAATTTTTAGTCATTATGATGCTAGCGCCTGTACTGACGTAACAGGTTTCGGGTTGCTGGGCCATTTAGTCGAGATGCTTAAAGGTAACAATGTGGGCGCCATCATCGAAATGGATAACGTTAAGGCCCTTGCGGGTGTAATTGATATTATGCGCGCGGGAATTTTTAGTTCACTGCAGGTAAAGAATGTAAGGCTCCGACGATCTATTTTCAATTCACACGCCTATATAGATCACCCAAAATATCCATTGCTGTTCGACCCGCAAACCTGCGGTGGGCTCTTGGCGAGCGTTGATAGCGATAACGTACAAGCCTGTATTAGCGAGCTTAAAAAAGAAGGTTACCATCAAAGTGTCATTATTGGTGAGGTTACTGAGTTGCCAGAGAGTGGCTTAATAAAACTTAAGTAAATTTTTGTTAGGTCTCATTCCTTTGGAATTCTAAGACCTAAGACCTAAGACCTAAGACCTAAGACCTAAGACCCGCAACGTTATTATCCATTTTGGCGGATCCTAATGTCAGACCCTAATTTCAGACCCTAATGTCAGACCCTAATTTCAGAGTCTGGGTCGTTATTCTTATCGCTTACAGAGTACATCAGAACACGTATGTGGGGTTTTTATCTCGTCAGGCCATACGGTTCTTTCAAACGTACGTTTGCAGAAGTCCCAACTTAATTAATGACGCTTGGTTTCGTTAGCAGCGAAGCATTGTCACGGCGAGTTTCATTGCCGTTTACTTACAATAAGTATGTCATGTTTGTTCAGCGAGAGTCGGTCCTAGATAGGCACTCCCAATCATGACACTCCTAATCATGACCCTAGCCAATATTGTGCTACTTAACGTATATGCGTTTCGTTCAGATAGCGCATTTACGTGTTTTCGGTATAGTGGCAGCAATCAGTATGAAATCGCTTGACGCCTGTGATGACAGCTCGCCTATAGATATTTAGTCCACACACATATTACTTCAATGGTTTTCGTTTGAGGCTAACACGATAGTGACATTTTGTTGTACACCGTGTATTTTACAATTTAATACTGACGGATTTAACCGGTTCGCTCATACTAAAAATAAGGTATATTATTGAACCCCTCAATAGCTTGCGCATAAAACCCTCTACAGGAAATGGTGTCTTCCGGTGTTTTCGGGCTAACGGTGTAAGGTCTATCGTATATGTATCGTATATTTATCGTACATTAATTTTAGTAACATCAATGGGAATTGACTCTGATGTCAGCACATTCTGCGCCACGAACAGCCAAACAATTGCACGCCGCTTATTGTGAATGGGTAGACAATGACGAATCGATATCCGTCGAGACCTTGCAACGTACTATCGAATCATTTTCTCGAAGACTCAATACGCAAAGCACTTCTACACACCCGGATGACGATGAAAGTTTTTTTAGAGCGATTATTGACGAAGCCAATGAGCGCGTACTGAGTATGACCGAAGACGGCCGAAACGAAACTACGCCTATCGTAAAACCCCCAGCTTCGACTGGGCGGGAAGAATCAAACTCAAGCGAAGACCTTAAGCTTGATATGACACCACTTATTCGTCATGGCGACTATGATAGCGTTGCGCAACTAAGTCCTGAGAGCAAAGCGCAAGCACTTAAAGAACTGCTGAAGCATGAGGGTTTAGATAAGGGGGCTCAGTCGATGCGATATAGAACGCAGACCAATGATTGAATCTCCCATTATTTTTGATGACAGTATCTAGGATTCGTTTCTGACCTAAATTATTTTAATTATGTTCCTTAAATTTGGTACACCAAAGATTGTGTATTCAAAATAGTATATGTGGCGAATTCTATACAAAAAACGCATTCTGTAAAATTATGTTTTTTAAGAAAGCGTAACCTGTAATACGCTACTTTATTTGGTCATAATACTTTCTGTACCAATGCGGTTTAGACTTTTGAGTGTTCTCAATCGGCTCGTATCCTTCAATCCGCTCGTAACCTTCAATACCAAGTCGCTCAAGAGTAGTTAAGATGTTGTTGGCGATGTGGAGCCATGTATGCGACTTCGATCGGCTGTTGTCGATATTCAAAGCTTTGATCTGTACGCTCATAAGTTCCGCAAAGGGAATATATAACTGCCGCGTGACATGATGCAGTAATAGAGTGTATCCGGAAGGGATGCTTATTTGGTATTTGATGCCTAGTAATGGGCGCAGTCACCTTAAACCCCGTTTTGGTGTGGGCATGTAGTATTTGTAGAAGCTTTTGCGTATAACGATGTCAATTTAATCAGTGTTTATCTCTGGGCACGCATAGTTGACTTTAGTGCGAATAGCTGTGGTTCAACACTCATTAGCCAGTGCTCGTTGATGATGCATTTTAATTTCATCTCAAGTCTATGCTCTCTGTGTTTCAAATTATAATGGCAGCCACTCCACAGGTATCTAGCTTGACTCGTTATGAGATATATTCGGTTAGTGTATCCTGCACTTGTTAAGCATCCGCACGTTTCTAGTCAATTGATGTGATTTTTTGATATGTATCAGTCCTTTTAGAGATAATTTCTTACGTATTTTAGTTTGTGAGTGCCCTCACATTCCTACTCATAGCCGAAGACTAAGCTTCTAGTAAGTTAATCGAAAGCGGAGTAGTTGTAATGATCCTTAGGTCGTGTGTTTTGCTTGTAGTGGCATCCTTTTGTGCTAGTTGTGGTTCTCCCGGTAGTGATGGGCTTAGCCAAGGAGAAGTCAATACGGTCAGTCGAGAAGAAGTCACTACCGGTGGGCCAGAAGAAGCCAGCAGTAACAATGCAATAGCCGTCGTTGATACGCCAGTACTCGATACTACTGCGCCGAAAATAACACTTGAGGGCGCCTCAACAATAAGCGTGATGCTCAAAGATGATTTTGTGGACCCGGGCGCAAGTGCTTACGATACCGAAGATGGTGACGTCTTAGTAACTTATGGCGGTACTGTCGACACAGAAAATGTTGGTCGTTATACACTCGTATACTCGGCAGAAGACAGGGCGGGTAATGCGGCAAGCTTATCTCGTGTTGTTACCGTTTTTCCAAGCGGTTCTAATAAAGACAACTCAAGTGGAATGGGGCTTATAGGTATCTCGGATTGGTCCACAGCCATGCCATTTATAGATCTTATGAAACAATCAAGACAGTGGGAGAACTGGAACAGTTTCGACAGTGAAATATCTTTTGTACTTGACGAAAATGATTGGGTGCTTAGTCTAGAAGTTGGGCAGGAAGCCGGCACGATTTTTCTAACTCTGGCAACAGAAGAAGAATTAATGTTTGATCGAGTAATTGTTCTCTATGATGGCGAAGGAAAGATTGGTTACTCTTGGTCGGCAGCGTATTTACCTGCAGAGTCATCACCGGGTAGGGATGTGGTCGCTGTTAAAACGGGATCGAACTTATTAAGTGTTATTGAAACCAACGTAGATAATCCTATTCGAAATATTCGAAATATTCGAAATATTCGAATTATTCCTGAGATATATTTTGATAACTATTTAGCTGGAGACGTATTTAATCCTGATTGGCTTTCGCGAATTAATTCATTTCGAGCATTACGATTTATGGATTGGATGAACACTAATCGTTCAAACCAAATCGAATGGAGCGATCGCCCTAAGCGCAGTGATCGTACTTGGCGAAATAAGGACGGAGCGCCACTTGAAATAATGATTGAGCTTGCCAACCTCACTGGTGCGGATCCATGGTTCAATATTCCACACTTGGCCGATGAAAACTATATGCAAGAATTTGCCTCTTTAGTGAAGGCTCTGCTGTCGCCTACACTAAAAGTGTACGTTGAGCACCGCAATGAAGTGTGGAACTGGGGGTTTGAACAAGCTCAATACGCAAATATTACGGGCCGTGGACGCTGGGGCGATGTGGGCAATGCCTACATGCAATGGCACGGCATGAAAACGGCTCAAATATGCGATGCATTTAAAATCGATGCGTTTGCAGATTCGGTTGAACGAGTGAAATGCGTTTTAGGTGCGCAAACCGCCTACCATGGCTTAGCAACAGGTGTTCTAGAATGTCCATTATGGGTCGCTGAAGGTAATGAACCCTGCTATTTACACGGTATCGATTATATAGGGCTTACTACCTACTTTTCTGCAGGGCTAAATGGTCCTACTAGTCTCACTGGCGATCTTGTACATGAGTCTACTTTACGTAGTTGGTTAGAAGATGACGACGGAGGATTAGATCGTGCCTTCGCGCAACTTAATTATGGCCGCGAGCTGACTAACGTAGATAGGTATACAAATTTTGCTGGTGCGGCGCGTAAAGTTAGTGACGAGATGGACTACTGGAATAAATATGCGCAAAGCTATGACCTTGGCTTAGTCGCCTACGAAGGCGGGCAACATATTACGGCTAATGGACTACCACTGTTTGATGACCCTGCAATGGTAGACTTTCATGTCGCTATAAACCGGGATCCTAGAATGGAACAAATGTATATTGATATTATGACTGCCTGGAAAGATGGTGGCGGACAATTACATATGCATTTTGTTGAAATGAGTGCTCCAGGTCGTTACGGAAGTTGGGGGAGTCTTGAAAACTTAAGTCAGGAGACTTCACCGCGCTGGAACGCCATAACACGGTTTAATCTAACGGAGCCGTGCTGGTGGCAAGGCTGTAGTGACTAAATAATACTCTGCACAAGTTAGCACTCGTTTTTAAGCCTTTGAATGATTTATTAATGAATGATTTCCTCGCTAAAAAGTCCGGGGGATTGAATGATTGTTGGAGGTCAGTGTAAGGCGTAAATCACGACATGGATTGTTACGCATATGGTTTTCCTTGGGTTTTGGTTGGTAATAAATACCGGTCTTATTACTTCATGAAGATGCTTAAATCTATAGTAAAATTACATAGGTGCGAATTCAGTACAAACTTTGGTTCAGCTTGAACGATGATAATCGCGAGAGAATTGAGGGGATACTTGGAATTGAATTAAGCTATAGTGCATGATACTAGGACTCCCCCTATATCCCCGAAGAAAGTTTAACGTTCAAAAACCTCTGAATTATTAGAGCGAATTTGTATTCGTCGTAATGCGCTATGTGGCATAGTTTATTCCAAACTTGACGCCTATTAATTTTTTTTGGCGGAAAAAATATGGTTTCGTGGTTGCACATGTTCAGGTTGTTTCCTAACTTTCGCCATAAGTGGTATGAAAATGTGGCGTAGTTGTTTTTTTAATGTCGTACTATTCCGTAGTTTATATATTTGTCATCTTTGATTTGTTTACTTTTTAATGAGAATCACCAAAATAAATAATGATTGTTTTTCATGTTTAAGACTAAGTAATGAAATGATAGAGATGGTATGTTCTTAGTAAATCCTGCAAATCAAACCCACATTTTTGTCCCGTGGAATTCTGAAATTATGAAAATCATATTGAGAGTTTAATATTAGTCGGGAGTATGAGTTTTATGGCGCGTAAATGCCTTGAGTATTGAGTGAATATAGATATGATTAGTGTCAGTGATTTAATTTACAGTGACCTTAGTCAATACGCTCTATATTGATGTAAGGGTTTTCGTAACTGAGGGATGCTAGTTATAAATTCAACCGCTATATGTTTGTAACGTTTATATAAATATTCTAATAATCGACAGCGTTCTTTCAGCATATCCAAATAATATTTCTAGTATATTTTATACATAATTACTTTTCTATAATGTAATTATAACTTATCAGTCAGCTGTTTGATTTTTTCGCCTACGTTAAGGGCACGTTTGTCAGTGGCACTTACTATTGTAATCTGGAGTGTTGTCTTGCTCTATGTTGTTATATTTATGATCCTAAGTTATTCATCTATGGTGGTAGTAAGGGTTTTGGGTATTAAAAATAAATTCATAGAAATATTTATCTCGTAAATACGCTGTTGTAAGAGTGAAAAATATTAGTAGGTTATATCGCATATAGGTAATGATTTAATATTGTAAATATATGGAGGTCAGAATGGCAAAAAAAAGAAGTGTTCGTGCTAGTTTTTCAGATTCTATAGGTGACAAAGAGGAGGTTGATGGAATGGAACATAATGCAGGTGAATTCGAACATAATGCAGGTGAAAACAATAAACCAGAGCTTACAGTTCATGAAACCAAGGTGCACGGTGAGCACCACAAGGTTATCGAAGAGCATGGAAGTATAATAAACGCTGAAGATTTTTTACGCGGACAAATTGTTCTAAAAAGTCACCATTCCGATCCGATAGAGCAACCAATTCCTGTTGGTGATGGTGTTCCGCTCCCAATTACCTTACGACCTAATTTTAGATTTCTATGGGGTGATGGACCTAGAGATCAAATAGAAACAGATGATGTAGAAAATGTTGTATTGGAAGCCGTTAATCCATACACCAATGTGATAATAAAAGACCTTACGGTTGTTTCTATTGAAATCATTGTTGATGGAAAGCCTCCGGCGAATCTCCCTGATGGTACTCCTTCGGTAACGGTAACACCCTCGAAGATGATCCGTTTCGGTAATTTGTCTTCTCATTCGAACTGTGTGGTTCCTTCTGTGCAAGAGTTAGTTCTGTTAAGTCGTGGTGCAAAACCAGGGTCTTATGAAATACGTTTGCATTTCCATTTCTCGGTAGAGTTAACACAGCTTGGATCGCAAGGTTTCAATCTGGAGTTAGTGCGAAGCTAATTGCTCGTGCTTGTGCTCGTGCTCGTGCTCCTGCTTCTGTCAGGGGTTTTAGCTTTTTTGCT
The DNA here is from genome assembly GCA_047638775.1 of Flavobacteriales bacterium. GTDB lineage: Bacteria > Pseudomonadota > Gammaproteobacteria > Pseudomonadales > Cellvibrionaceae > Agaribacterium. The sequence continues at coordinate 57,300 of JBLIMQ010000005.1, read as the reverse complement.
GGATGTACGGGATTAGTTTGAGTAAAACTTGTGCCATACATCAGTAACCAATTCTTGTTATAAATTCAGTAATTATTAAGCGATCACTTTTGTGATCGTTGTGTTCTCCTGCGCCCACAAAAACATGAGGCAAAGAAAATTGTCCGTGCATCTATTTAGCGGAGATCGTTCAACATAAAAAGGAAGTCGTCGTGAGTAATAAAAGTATCCCAAGTTATGAAAATCTTTTCGGTAGTGTTGACTTTAGAGACGGAGATGGGGCTCGTTCTGTTTATTCGCCTGCTGCGTATTTAACGGACTTACTGCAGATTATCGACGACGAGTTTTTGAGTCTTCCCGTTGAAGATGAGCGGTATAAATATGAGCTAAATCAAAGGCGTGATGATATAAAATCAATATTACTTAATAGGGAGAATACATTTGATGTGCTTCCTTATTTGGATGTTGTTAACGAACGGCTAGAAAATAAAATACACGATGATAGTGATAAAAACGCCTACGACTATTTACGTAATGCTGCTTATCCTGTCGGTCTCCCCTTTGATCTCGAAAATGAGAGATTTAAACTCTACCTTAAATATCTGAGTACAGCTCCCGAAGAGTTTTATAAAACATTTGCGTCTGGACGATATGATGGGCAAACGGTTGCACTGGAATCCTTGGAGTTGTCGCTCGACGAGGCGAAAATTGTTATTACCTCGGTTCTTGGGGCGGATCTTGATGCCCGTATAGGAAATACATTAGATGAAATAATAGCTACAGACGTCGATGGAAATACGGCGTTCATTACCCAGAAATTGACAGATTCACTATCCCTATCTTACCTTCAATTATCAGAAATACTTGCTCAGAACCTTAGTAAAAATGAGATCCTGAATCACCGCGCTACAAAGTTTTATCTTAATGCGGATCTGGGCGGGTACGCGTGTTTTGCTCAAGATGAGTTGACGGTTGTCTGGCGGAATGCCGACACGGGTTTAGTCGGTTCGATTCCGCAGGAGTGGCTTGATCGCGTATTAAGAGCTCGTCTTTTGTCCTTAAAGCAAAACATCTCGATTCCCGAATTAGATCTCATATTAAGACATTGCTGTAATTCAAAACTTAACGCTGAGTCGCTAAAACGACTTGCGGTTATCGTGCGCTTGAAGCGCACGTATGATTTATCAAGCGCCGCGGCGTGCGCACTATTTTCTCCGCTCACAAGCTTGGCTCAAGGGGATGAAGAGCACCCAATTGATATGTTCAATCAAGTTTATAACCGTCTGTGTGCAACAGTAGAAAAAAAATATATCGGCGCATTGAACGATATACCTTCGCAATATGAAAGTTTTGAAAGACTAACATTTTTGGGTGATCTTAAAAGCAAAGAAAATACCGATTATCGAAATTGGGTCGCCCGTTCTCTTGGCTTTAGCGATAAGCAGCTCGTTAAGCTTCTCTATCAATTTGAATTAGCGCATAAAGATAGTCTTCTAAATGAAGAAGGTCAGGCATTACTTTGGGCTGACTCTAGTGCCGAAATGGCTATGTTGACGGCTTTATATCGCTGTAAGTCAATAAGCGAATTACTCGATCTGTCTATTGAAGACCTCTTTACACTGCTGGAAACCATTGAAAGAGACCCGTTGCTCAGAACTGGCTTGAACCCTGGGGTACTTATTGATTTCTCAGTCTCGGACAAAAATGTCTATCTAATTTTGAGGGAAGGCGACTCTGAAGAGTTGATGTGGCTGACACAATTGTTGGTAGGAATTGTAGCGTGGTTTTCAAAATGCAACCTTTCACCGAATGATACTCTAAAAATTGTCAATTCTATATTTCCTCGGCCTATCGGAAAAATAGGCACAGTTCCGGCAGAGGAATTAAAGGATGAAGAGCTTGCCCACGAAGATCTTGTTTTAGAGAAAAATATCAGGCGTGAAAAAATCGCAGCTTTTGACAAGCTGTATCAAAATCTAAAACCCCTACTTTTAGGGCCAAAGTCGTATGTATCCAATTACTTTGACGAACGGAATTCCTTTGTTATATATCGCGCCATACAGTCCTCAGAATATGGTCTTGTAGCAAATGATGATCATCGACTTGCGCGATACAGTGATGAAACAATAGGTCTCGCGGCAAAAGCGGCCATAAAGAATATTGGTACCATTGAACGTGATGATCTGTTGGGCTTAGGCGTGGAGCAGAAAGTTTGTGATAAGATTTTTAACAACTTAATATATAAGGGATTTATCGATTCAGAGGGCTATTTGAAAGAAGATAGCGTGATAGATGCGGACGCATTTTCTATAGAAACTAACTTCGATCGTTATCACGAATCCGTCTATAATTTGGTCGCAGCGCTACATCGGGAGTATGTTGATTCTTCGGTGTTCACAAGCGATTTATTGAGCCTAGAACTGGAGGACGACGCGCTAAAAGAACTGTATGACAACTTGGTGTTTAATGGTTTTATCAGCGATGAGGGGAGTTTGATTGAATCACTTACCTTTTCATCAAATGAATTCATTGACTTATTCGAAATAAATTCAGGTATCGGTGAGTATTCACGTGAAATTTTTTCGGTTATAAAACAAAAGTCTGAACAATTTAAATCGGCAAAAATTGTCATAAGCGAAAACAGCTTTTCCGAACTTCCACTATTGGGAATTGAACGTAAAGAGCTCATGGAAAATCTTCGTTTCAATGACTATTTAAACGAAGATAATACGGTAATTGATAACGCCAAATTACTGACTGTCAGTGTGGATGATTTTTTGTTAGCTATAAAGTTCTATCCTCAGCGCCACGCTATTTTGAATGTATTACAAGAGCAGCTAGGGCGAGTAAAAGACCAATATCTACATATAGACAAAGAAATATTCGTTGCTGTTGCAGGTGAAATTATAGCTGACTGGGTATACGAAGCCTTGGGCGATAGTTATCTATTAAATGGTCGTATTCGAGTAGAGAAGAAGCCACTATTTGAACTTCTCGAAAATATTGAGACATTTGATCTTGCCTGGCCTTTTAGTAAAGCGGATAACACGGCTGTATTCAAACGAATCCAATTGATAATTTTAGAAGCGGAAAAATATGAATTTTCTGCAAAAAATCTTGATTCTCTGAATTTTAATGTGGAAGAATCCGAATCGCTAATTGATCAGTTAAAACAGGATAATTTTTTAGCTGAAGAAAACACCCTTATAGACGATAAAGTCTCCTATTTCCTAAACGTAAATAATGCGCTTGAGTTCGATGTTCCAGAATTTGAAGATTACAACAAAGATGTATTCTTCTTACTACATACTATTGCTAAAAATACGAACCAGGCCATTGCTGAAGTTGCGGCAATTCATAATAAAATTTACCAACAACAGCAAGCACTGCCATATCAAGTTTTAAAGGATGTACTCGGGGTAACAGAAGAAAACTTAAAAACCATTGCTGGTTATATCTATCGGGGCGTAGGGCTGTCGGGTGAATTGATTCTAGGTGAGGAAAATATAGGTGAGCGTTGGTTAATACCTATACTCGCGGGCGTTAATGTTTTCGATCGTATATCGAAAGAGCCTTCTGATAGCACATTTAATACCAATTATAGACGAATCTACCAATTCGCAATATTAGTTAAGAAGCTAAATTTGTCGGCGGATGAAATCGACATAGTGTTCCAAGATCAAGGCTTGGTATCGAAGTTTCCAGAAAGTATTAGTCTGCCCGCCGTGAATTACGGCGAAAATGACTGGCGGTCGATTGACGCATTTGATGTTCTATTAGAGAGCAATGACGGTAATATCTATCTCTTTAAAAATTCTGACGATTCAATCGAAGGTGATTATCCCCGGTACTGGGTTTACTCGTCAATCAGTCATCAACAGCTAGAAACTATTGACGATAAATTAACAACTTTGTTATGTGGCTCAGATCAACATAACGTTGACCTTCAGTCAATTACGGCAGCATTTGTCGATAAGAATAAGCGCGATGTCATTATCGCTGACGGAAACTATTATATTCGTCAAGCTTTAGACGAGTCCGTTTCAATAGCGGAAGACAAGGACAGTGAATTTGATCCCGAAGAGCGCATATCGCAGACTCCGGATGTTTGGCTTGTTGCTGATCGCAGGTGGGGTTTGTTAAGCAATGAATTTTCACAGCTATACAGTGTCGATGCTGCATTTACTGATGAGTCAGGTAGAAGCTATCTTTTCTCTAACGATCAATATATTCGCTATAGTCGTGATTTGGATTACGTCGACGATGGTTATCCTCGTCGCATTTCTGAAAGTTGGAGCGACGAGGCTTATTATAAAGACCTTCCCGAAAGCTTTACCTATGCTCTGGATGCAGCCTTTCATGGCGCGGACAATATTAGCTACTTCTTTAAGGATGGGCACTATATTGCTTCTAATAATCCAAGCGATGTTAGGGAAACAAAAGAACGCTGGGGAATACTCAAAAATAATATAGTGACATCTGGAGGAATAAGTGCGGCTTATTTTAATGGAGAAACGTACCACCTTTTTTCTGGGGATCAAGTTTTTGCCTATCGTGACAGTCTCGAAAATAATGAGCTAAGTATTGCAGAAGGGTATCCTCTAGAAATCAAAAGCCATTATGGTGAAAAACTTCCGGCTTTATTTAGGCAAGATATCGACGCCGTATTTATTGATGGTGCTGAGAATACACGTCTGTTTCGTGGAGAGGAGTTCTCGACGTTAACACCGGCTAATCTACGGGGGGAGGGCGAGATACCAGCTGTTCAATCAATTAAGGAGCATTGGGGCCTTATTCGTAACAAAATAGCGTCATCGGGTCGAATCGATGCCGCCCTTATGGGTTTAGATGGTCGGGTTTATATCTTTAGTGGTGATCAATATTTCAGGTATTCGAGTAGTGATTATTCTATTGCGGATAGTGGTTACCCACGAAGTGTAAAAGAGGATTGGGGTGGTCTAGAATCTGTTGATGCGGCTTTTGTTCAGGGCGGGCATACATACCTATTTGGCACAAGCTCAAGTCTTGGTATAGATGCTGAAATACGAGAGGGTGCAGGTGTTGGAGACAGCAATGTGCAAGCGGACATGGTGCAAGCGGTGTATGTTCGTTACGGTAAAAATGACTATTCTGAGCCTGATGAAAGCTACCCGAAGTTACAATCAGAGTCGGACGATTATTTCTGGAATTTGCCGGAATCAATTAAGCAATCGGAAAGTTTCCAAAAAGTGGATGCCGTTTTCAATGCGCCGGATAATAAAACATATTTATTTTCCGGTAATCAGTTTATCTATTACGATCAAACTCAACGTTGGTGGTCAGAGCCAATTGAAATAAAGCAAAAATGGGAAGATCTTACTTTCGAAAGCATAGATGCTGCATTCTATGGAAAGGATGGAAAGATTTACCTGTTTTCCAATAACGAATACGCTCGTTTTTCTGACGCTGAATACTGCCATATTGATAATGCTTACCCGCGGCCAGTCGATAGATTTTGGGGGAATATTAAAAATAATATTCAGGAGTGCGGTCGTATTGATGCCGCTATCCATTTGGAGTCACGAGAAAAAGAAGAGCATGAAGACGGAACGGTCACTATCGTTCGACAAAAACACACCTATTTTGTCAGTGGTGATCAATTCTATCGCTATGCGGGCGATCAATATCAATATACCGAATACGGATACCCAAAATCACTGAGCGAGCTAAATAAAGAACCTCGGTTTTTACACCTGCCCAATGAACTTGTGGCGGAGTTCGATCGAGATAGCAATAATAAACCCTGGGTTGGTGCAAGCCTGATAGATGCAATGTGTGCTGACGAACGAAATGTCACTATCATAAAAGGGTCGGATTTCTACGTGGCTTCAGATCAGTTGGGCCAACACTATCCTTTGGTCGAGCACGAGGGGCTAAATTGTACATTTATTGACGAAGGTTCGATCTTTTGTGAAAAACAAGGGAAGTGGTACCAAAGTTCAAATCCAGAAGGCAGTCGTGTCAAACTAGTCGAAACGCCGCCTGCGTTGCTCATTGATGCTCCAGAACAATACTCCAGTGGATTGAGTTCGGTTCTCGAAGGGCGTGACAAGAATACCTATTTGTTCAAAGGATCTCGATTTTTCAATCGAGAGTTGAATCGCGATTTTTCGAATGAGGATTTTTGGGGGCGTGTAAAAAATAATATTCAGGATAAGGGTTACGTCGACTCAGCTTTCGTGGGGCGGGATGGTCGTACTTACGTATTTAGTGGCGATCAATTTGTCATTTATGAAGGCAATGACTATGAAGATAAGCTCGTATACAACGACGCGAAGAATATCCAGGGAATCTATACCATAGCCGAAAAATGGGCTGGTCTCCAAAGCGTACACTCGGCGTATGTTCTTGGTGAGCATACCTATGTATTTGAGCGGTCGGATAAAAATGGTGAGTTTCGATACATCCGGTATTCTGGATCACGCTACGACAGAGTTGACGAAGGCTATCCCAAAACATCGAACTCAGAAGACTTTTGGCAAATGCCTGAACGTTTACTCAATCTTGGTTGGGGAGATTTTTCAGATATCATTGCCGAAAGAAGGAAAATAAAAGGCACAAATGAAGGCGATTTCAGCAGTTTAGTTTTCATAAAAGGGCGTGAGTTTGTTCAATATGATGTAGCCGACAGATATTGGTCTGAACCGCAATCACTGGAGATTTTATGGCCCGGACTCCCCTGTGAATCAAAAGCTATTCAGTACTTGAGAGCGGCTTTTGTGGCCCGTACGGGTAAGGCTTATTTCTTTGGCGAGCAATGCTACGTTACTTACCAAGATGCCCGGTACTCTCTTGAAAAACCCACGAAGTATGACTGGGCGAAATTACCTAATAAATTCAACTCCCAGATTGACGCAGCCGTTGTTGATCGCTACGAAAAGACCTATTTGTTTTCTGGCCGGCATTATATTCGTTACTCAGGTTCAAATTATTCTCATGTTGATGAAGGTTATCCAAAACTCATTACAAGAGATTTACGTAGTGAACAGGGTTTCCACAACTTGCCTGAAGAGTTCGAGCCAAGTTTAGAAGCGTTAGCCGACAAGATGGAGACTAATGGATCTGAACCGAGAGCGGTATCTATTCTTCAGGGTGTTATAAGTAATGCTCGTCATGTGTATGTTTATATGGGAGGAAAGTGTTACGTAGCGTCGCAAGCGTTTGAAGGGGTTTATCCCGTATCAAAGTTGACGAAGAAAATAAATCTTTTCGCTGAAACCGGCAAAGTCGACGCGGCCTTTACCAATGCGGACAATCAGATATTTCTGTTTTCAGGTAAATACTATTTACGCTATTCGAATAGTAAATGTGAATTTATTGATGAAGGTTACCCTAAGCGTATAGCGACGGGCTTGGCCAAAGATATAGTTGTTCAAGATAGTCTCTTTGGAATTCCCGCAGAGTTGTTCTCAGGTGTTGATGCAGCACTTACTGACAATAACGGATATGTGACCTTGTTTAAAGGCGATTGCTATTTTAATACGCAGCATGCGGGGCTACACCCAATTCAAGATCGCTGGGGTAAGGTCAAGAATAACTTTTCTGATGTCGCAGAAGGTAACGAGCACATCGATGCGGCCTTTGTTGACAGTCGTGGAAAGTTGTACGCCTTTAAGGGGGATCAATATATTCAATATGCCACTACCGAAGAAACCTGCGCTGAAGTCGGATTTCCAAAAGCGATAAAGAGTACGTTTTCCTATTTGCCCACTGCATTTAGGCAAGGAATCAGTAGCGCATTTACTTTCGAGGGGAAAACCTATTTAACGCGTTCGAATGCAGCTAGCGATGATGATCAAGAATCGTCAAGGGCAAGCTACATACGGTATCTCGATGAAAGCTATGGTTGCAGCACCAAAAGTAACCTGATGTTGAGCAAAGATTCCCGCCCTCGTTATTTTACAGATGATTTTGGCACGTGGGGCGATTACGCCTTAGCCGACATTCACACCATTTGTCGCTTTAAATACCTACAAGATAATTTCAGTGGCGATAGTGATATCGTCTCACTTTTCTCACAGAATAACGGTGCTGTTCTCGATCCTTACCAACGTTTAGCCGAAATATTTTCGTGGGACATAGAAGACCTAAAGTGGTTGAAGCGCCATCATGCTTTTCTAGCAGAGCAAGACCCCGACGAGCGAAATTTTAAGCTTGAATTGCTTATTCGTATGTTTGATACCTTTAATCTATTGCGTGATATGGGCGGCGATGCCGCCAAGATACATCGCGACATATGGCAAAAGCGCTATTCCGAAGGGGGGGTATTAACGCGATCAGAAGGTGCTCAATGGCGTGAAGCTGCTGATAGTGTATTAACTTTGCTGGGAACAAGTTATTGCGGTAGTGAGGATTGGAATGTCCTTATCGAAGAAGTTCATAATAAATTGAATGAATTTAAACGCGATGCTTTGGTCGCTGCAGCGGTTCACTTAGATGACAGTATCTGCGATGAACGGGATCTTTATGAGCAGCTTCTTATCGATGTAAAAATGAGCGGTGAGATAAAAACTTCGAGAATAAAGGAAGGTATATCGGCGCTGCAGCTTTATTTTCATCGGTATTTCATCAATTTAGAGCCTGCAGAACTAACATCAGAAAACGCTTCGCAGAACCAAGCACTAACAACACTTGATAAGACTGGCGCGGATAAACAGCGTCAAGAGTTGAAAACACGTTGGCAGTGGATGCAGAACTACCGTGTTTGGGAAGCCAATCGGAAGGTGTTTTTATATCCCGAAAACTATATCCGTCCGGAATTAAGAGATACAAAAACACCTGAGTTTAAAACCCTTGAAGAGCAGTTATTGCAAGGAGAGTTAAACGATACAAATATTACGCGAGTATTTAATCATTATATTGATCAATATAGCGATGTTTCTCAGTTAAAAATATCAGGTGGTTATGTTTACGATGATCAGGCCGATAAAAACATTGTGCTGTTTGGTCGAACCAAAAGCGATCCCCGGCGATATTTTTATCGAACAGCAAAATTCACTGAAGGCAAAACTGAAGCGGCTAACTGGCAGCCTTGGGCTGAAGTGAACGTACATATACTCTCTGATCGCGTATACCCAGTATTTGCATTCAACAAAATATTTATATTTTGGGCCGTTATTGAAACAAAAAGTAGCAATAATGCCAATACAAAAGTCAAAATGCAGCAAAAAGGTGATGCTTACACCTCTGAAAGTGACGCGGTAACTCAGTCTGTACTGCAGGTGTATTATTCCTATTACAACCTTAATGGTGAATGGGTTCCGCAGCAGAAAATGGATTACAGTATTACCTCTAATGACACGATAATTTCGTACTTTCTTGATTTTAGTGGAACACGAGAAGAGCAAAACGATAATTTAGATAACATTAAGGTTCGGTGTCACTACTCTACGGAAAAGGAACTTAAACCAGACCTTGACCCAGAAGACGCCGTTGATATCGTAAAAAATATTATCCTTTTTGCGGGTAAAGAGATCTATTTAAGGGCCGCGAATGCGGATGAGAATTATTATATTGACACGCAGTCCGATAACCTAGCTTACGCAAAGCGCGTTGTTCCAGGTGACGGCGCAAATTCTAGTGCGCGCTTTCGTTTGTTTAATCTCAATGATTCACTGGCGATAACATCAGCTGACAAACCAGATAGCAATTTAATCAATGTCAATGGTCGAGTTTCCCTTGTTTCTAAAAATCTAACGCCAGCGAATGGTTATAGGATCATTAAGGGACTAATCGGCGAAGGTTATTCGTTTATTCCACATAATCAGGATGACTCGCTGCTGCATTACAACGAGAATAGAGAGCTTTGGGCTCGTCCGTGGGATGAGATGAACACTCACGCGGAACAACGTAATGCAACCTTTCGATTTGTTACTGATCGTAAGGAAGAGGTGAATACCTTCCGTTTCTATCCGGAAACTAACGTCGCCGTAGAGGTGAATGAGTTGGGGAATACGCAAGTTCCCCAGTTACTTCAGTCGGGTGTCGAAACGTTCAAAAGGTTGTTTCCGAAAGAGAATTCAGAAAATATAGATTTACCGATATTGTTAAGTGTTCCTTTTAGTGAAAAATCCCAGCCCTGGGTGTGTTTTGACTACAAAGGCGGAAGCTTTTTATGTAAACCAAAATCCGGAGTAAACGACGGTATAAAACAAGTTGAGTTACCACTGTTGCCCTCTGGTTTGGGTAGTATTATCAGCGCATTTTCCTATCAAGGGTTCGCCTATCTATTTAGTCGAAGTCATTTCGTTAAAGTTAATCAAAAATATCTACTGGGAGATAGTTCAGAACCAAGTCCTGAGCTGGAACTAAAGAAAATATCTGATGTATGGGGCAAGGTTAACAATACGATTGGTTCTGAAGGAAAGGTTGACTCTGCTTTTGTCAAAGATGGCATGACTTATCTGATTCGCGGTGATCAAGTCATTCGATACAGTAATGGCTATGACTATGTCGACACTGAATTTCCTCAAGGCTTGTCTTCCGTCGGGGCTGGAATATTTACACACATAGACGCGGCATTTAATTTCGGGAAACGGTACTTGGTTAGTGGCGAAGACTATATCGTCGAAGGTTCGAGTACTCGGAAATCTATATTCGATACGTTATGGCCAAGTAATAAAAGCTTGAAGTCCACGAGAGTCATTGTTGCGCACGGGGGCGCCAATTATACAATCAATGATACTGGCGAGTGGCATGAGCAAGGCAGCGATGTAGAGTTGACAGGTAAGCTGACTGATTTCTATCAAGAGAGCGCGGCTGATGCAAAAGAGCTAGCTGCAATTCAAGGTGCGTTTGTGGTTGGCTCCAAAGTCTACCTTCGTAGTAATACCAAGTTTCTAACGTTCAAGGGCGGTAGTAGCTCCGGAATCTTGAAGCATCTAAACGGCGCGGATAATTTTAACGCTGCTTTTGTCGATGGCAATAGTTTCTATACGTTATCGGCAGGAGAAGACGGTGTACGAATATGGGATAAGATTACCAATAAAGAATTAGGTAAAGTTACACTCAAAGATAGTCCTAAAGATGTAAGTCTTAACGATATGTTTCACACTGAAGGAAAAACATATTTATTGGTCGGTAGTGAATACATGCGGATTGACGGCTTACCCACGTTGACCGATGGTAAAAAGGGAAGCATTAAGTGGAAAAGTGAAGGCAGTCTATCAAAATATATTCTTAGTAAGAATGTTCAACAACCATTGCCCACAATTGAAAAAATCGATTCGGCTTTTGTTGTGGGTGGTAAGCTGTTTATTACATCCGGTGCGTCGTATATTCGCTTTTCAAATGACAGTTTGGCCACCGTCGACAGTGGATATCCAAAGAATATTAAGAGTAGTAACGAGGATAACCTTCCTGCGTGGGACAGAATTGACGCCGCTTTTGAGGGTATAGACGAGGCTGTAAGATTCTTTAGGGACGAGGAATATGTAACGCGAGGAAAATCTGAAGATAACAAAATAACATGGAGTCAGGTCTACAAAATTTCGGGTATTTGGGGGAATGTTCAAAATAATATTCAACAATACGGTACCGTTGATGAGGTCTATAACACTAAGGAATCACTTTTCCTTATTTCTGGTGGGCAATATTTTCGCTACAAACTATCCGATTTAGACCAAATGGAACCAGGTTACCCGAAACCCCTTCATGGAAATACCGAAAATATTCCATCGTTTTACGGGATGTCGGCATCGTTTTACTATGGCGATAGCTTTTACTTTCTCTTTAATTGGGGCGTTTACGTTAAGTTTACGCCCTCATCAAAAAGCTACAATATGGGTTGGATTGGCACAGACTGGAAATGGACTGGTAATTATGATGTGCAAGCCGCTTTTACGGTTGGAGATGACCTTAACGAACTAATTATTATCAAACGTAATCACGTTCTGCATTACACAAATCCCGAGCAACAATTACTACTAACAGAAAACAATCTATACGATATCGTTAGACTATCTTCATTAGCGGGTAGCAAATTAAGCCAGGCACTCTTTGCCAATGGCTTAAATGGCTTAATGAATATTTCTAATCAAGGAATTGACGAGCTGCCTACATTTACGTTTGAAGACCGTTCCGGTGATGCCGTAATTCAGGCGAGTCCAGACTATGTAAGTGGTGAGTTTTTACCGGTCAACTCTCATTTAGATTTTAAGGGTGCGAATGGTGTTTATTACTGGGAACTTTTTTATCATGGTCCTATGCTCATTGCGCAAGCCCTGAATACTGCGCAACGTTTTGAAGATGCCGGGCGTTGGTTTCAATATGTGTTTGATCCGAGTGAAAAAACAGAATATTGGAAGTTTTTACCGTTTATTGCTGTTGATATTACGGCATTGCTGGTCGCCCTTACGCCCTTAGAGTCTAGGGGTGATTATGTTGACAAAGTTAAAGCGTTGACAGATCGCCTCGCACCGTTTGCTCCCGTTCTTTCGGGTAAACGATCAATGTTACCAGACGAAAAGGCAGAATTTAGTTTATTGCAGCAATGGACCGATAAGACATTTACAACCTGGGACGAAGTCTCCGCTTTAGATGTTGTATTGGACGAAGATATTGCGGCTAGTAAAAAACAGGTTATGAGCTCCGAAATACGAAACTTAATTATCGCTAAGGAAGTTGTCGAATTAATTAAACGACTACCTCAGCGATATACCTTAATGGTTAATGAAGGGCCAGATCAAATACAACGCTATTTGGATGATCCGTTTGATCCCCATGCTATTGCTGCTTTACGTCGAGGTGCTTATAAACGTACTACGGTTATGGCATACATCGATAACATTATTGATTGGGGCGACCAATTATTTAGGCAGTACACCAGAGAGAGTATTAATGAAGCTCGAATGCTGTATGTATTGGCCTATGATTTATTGGGGAAAAAACCGCAGTCAATGGGCTCACGGGTTTTACCGGAAACATTGAGCTATGAAAACTTAGCAAGTAAGGGAGCAGAAATCGACACGAATGTTTACGACTTCTTATTTGATGTTGCAGACGGCGATAATTCAGATAATAGCGTAGTTAAAAGTTTCAGCCACTCGGGAAGGGTACACAGTAGTGTTACTAATCCTTATTATTTTGTTCCAGAAAACGAACAAGTTTTAAAATATTGGGAACGAATCGAAGACAGACTTTTTAAAATTCGTAATAGCATGAATATTATGGGTATTAAACAAGTGCTACCTTTGTTTCAGCCTCCTATAGACCCTATGGCATTGGTCCGTGCGATTGCTGGGGGGGCAAGTGTTCAGTCGGCTGTATTGGGCATGCAAGTAACCATTCCGCATTATCGCTTTAGCTATATGCTGCAAAAAACGCGTGAAGTGGTTGAAAAGGTGAATCAGTTTAGTGGAGAACTGCTGGCGGCCTTAGAAAAACAAGACGCTGAGGAATATAGCTTACTTCAAATTCAGCAGGAGTCGGTGATTCTCAATATGACTAAAGAGATTAAGGAGTCTCAGTTAAAAGAATCGCTTGAAACCCTAAAATATCTAGAGGAGAGTAAATCGGGAGCAAAAGATCAGAAACAACATTATGAAAATCTGATTGATGAAGGAATGATTCCCGCTGAGATAGCGCAAATTGCATTGATGACTTCCGCTGCGGTTGTCTTCGCACTAATACCAATTTTAAAAATTGCAGGTGCAGCCTTGCACGCTGTACCTGATGTAAAAATTGGTGCGCCCACGTCTATGGGGACTACAACGGGAGGGTCTACATTGGGCGCAGCCTTAACGGTTATCGCTGACTCTGGTGAGTCGATCGCGGAAGCCTTAAGTATTGGTGGTGAAGTCGCTGGAATATATGCGCAACACCAGCGGTCTGAACAAGACTGGGAATTACAGCGCGATATGGCCGCCAGCGAAATACGCCAGCTGGAATATCAAATCGAAGGTGCAAAATGGCAAATTCGTGGAGCAGAGCAGGAAATAGCGACTCAAGAAAAAGAAATTGAACACAATGAGTCGGTCAATATTTTCATGAAAAACAAGTTCACCAATAAGCAGTTATATCAATGGCTTTCTGGCCGGTTATCGAGCTTATTTTTTCAAACCTTCCATATGGCGCATGACATGGGCAAGGCGGCTGAAAAGTCATTTGTTTTTGAACGCGGCGTAGCGGAGTCTAAAATTGATTTTATCAAAGGCGGCTATTGGGATAGCCAGAAAAAAGGCCTATTGAGTGGGTACAATCTTGGCGCAGACCTTGATCGTATGGAAAAAGCGTTTATGGAAAGCGATTCACGCCGTTTTGAAATAACCAAAACGGTATCTCTTGCAGATCTCGATCCTGTTGCCTTTTTACAATTAAGAAATATGCGCCAATGTAAATTTAAATTCACAGAAGAGCTCTTTGATTATGACTTTCCTGGACACTATTGCCGACAAGTAAAATCCATAGCGGTAAGTATCATTGCCGGTGAGGGAAAAACGGTTAATGCGACTCTCACACAGCTCAATAACAAAACGCTTATGGAGGCCGATCTTAAGGCTGTTAAATATTTGTTGAAGCCTAAAGACGAGCAACCTCTTAGCATTCGTAACGACTGGCGGCCGACCCAACAAATCGCCGTATCTGAAGTTGATCAATATACCGGTAGTAGTAACGGTACTTTCGAATTGCGTTTTGATGATCCTCGTTATGTACCTTTTGAGGGAACTGGCGCAATCTCATCATGGCGTTTGGAGCTGAGCGGGAAAAAGGGATCCTACAATATTAATGAACTTGAAGACGTGCAAGTTGAAATTAAGTATACCGCCTTGCAAGGTGGGTCGGCTTTTGCGGATGCGGTCAAAGGCCTGTTAAAGCCTTACGATACGGCTGTTTACATGGATATTGCACAAACGTTCCCAAGTGAATTCTTTGCATATGTGAACGATGAGAGTGACGAAATGCGGGTTCATGTTAGTAAAGACATGTTCCCTAATATATCGGGCAGTAAAATCACAGGTGTTTTACCCCAATTTGAAGTAGACGGTGAGGGTAGCGTCAGTATCGTAATGAATGACGACCCGAGCCTAACGCTACGGGATAATAAATTGCTCTTAATTAATTCCCTAACTGTGGGGCCCCAAGGCGCTGATTGGTCATTTTCTGTAAAAGGTAATAAAGCCAATTTGGTGAATGTTGGGCTGGTCTTTACCTACAAGGCTGATGTGGAGTAAAGAATGAAAACCAATAGAAATAGAGGGGCTAGCGCCCGTGGCCGCAGAGCAAGTATTAGCGGTGCGGGAAGTAATAGCCCCACAGCTCGTTCGCGCTCGCAAAGCTTGAGCGCTTTGCGAGCGCGCAGCCGAAGTGTTGGTCAAGGCCAGCGTTCCAGAGCGTTAACGGCTCCGGAACGATCGACGCCGGTTCAGCGACAGAAACGTTTGGATGGTTTAAATAGCCAAATTGAAGCGGCTAAAAATTTGCCACCCAAGAAAGCCAGCACTTTTTTACGCGCAGCTTACGCACTGCGCCAAGCTATTTTAACATTGGGAGGCGGTGACAAAAACCGACCTACTCAGAACAACGAATCTATCGATAGGGACGTATTGGAGACGAAAGATCCCGCAGCGGTGGAACAAGTCAGCAAAGCAGAGCGGGACTTGGCCGCTGCGGGCGAACAGCTGGGTAGCGATTTGGATAGTGTTGAAGCTGCGGATACAGCGGCCAAAGATTCTGAAAGTGACTTAGTTTCTGAGAGTGACTCGGATTCTGAAAGTGACTTGGATTCTGAAAGTGACTTAGATTCTGAAAGTGACTTAGATTCTGAAAGTGACTTAGATTCTGAAAGTGGCTTGGATTCTGAAAGTGACTTGGATTCTGAGAGTGACTTGGATTCTGAAAGTGGCTTGGATTCTGAAAGCGATTTGGATTCTGAGACCACCGAGGAAAATGGCTCGATCATTGATGTGCTAAAAGCTAAAGCCCCTGAGCAATTAAGCGCACAAGAGCTGGCTGAGGGCATACTCGAAGTTCAGTCGAATATAGAACAGGGACGCCTGTTATTGCCTGCAGATGCCAGTATGTTAATGCGCGTTTTGTATGCGATAAAAATGGCTTTGTTCCAGTTAGCGCAAGCCGATCCTAAAATCACTTTTAAGGATAGAGACGATTTGGTGCAAAAGATCGAATCGAAACTTTCACGACGTGAAAGCATCCCAGATAAAACAATACGCGATTTGAAAAAGGCTTTGAACGCATTGAACGTGATCGAGACCGACAAATAGATAAAGTTTGTATTTTCTTATTCTAATTGCTGTGTTTCTAACGCATTTTTTGACAGAAATATTGAGTGATGAACACGTTTGTTGAAAGGTAAGCTTGATAAGGGTCGGGGTCGGGGTCGGGGTCGGGGTCGGGATAGGGATAGGGATAGGGATAGGGATAGGGATAGGGATAGGGATAGGGATAGGGATAGGGATAGGGATGAGCCCCTTACGCTGTATACGAGAATGAACAATCGATTTCTCGTGGTGATTGAGTAAGGTGATCAATATCGCTCGATATTAATGGGCGTATGCGATGTAAGAGCGCTTTAGTAATGGAACCGCGACCAGCGATATTTGAATAAGCATACTGTTGAATGAATATGAAAGAACTCCTTAGGTTATTGACGTGAGACGACATAGTGATTGTTGGAGAGCATAAGCCGGAAATTGCATGTAAATGTAAATGCAAACGTGAACGTGAATGTTTGAGCGAGCGTGAGGTCGAGGTCATAGGTGAGCGGTATATCCATCCAAGAGTATCTCAGGCGTTGTCGATGGCCCCTTATCGGGTCTTTAGAAACTTGCTAGGTTTTACCTCGAAAATATCGATAAGGCCGTTGATCACTATGTGCGTCTTAATATGAAAATTACTTTTAGGAAGTCCGTATGAATCCAAATAGACGAAGAAGTAATTCGCTTCCTATAAAAAATTCGCGCAGCCGATTGGGGAAACGTAAGCGAGATATTGCTGTAAAACGTGAAGCCGTTAATAGAGACATAGGCAGAGCAAGATCTAGATCGCTTGATAGCATCGATTCACAAAGTCTTAATACTCTATCGACTGTGAATGCCGCTCGTGCAAATACAGGCGTTCAATCGGCTAAGCCGTCTACCGGTCTTGATCATAGGCGCCAAGCTGCAGAAAGTCGGGTTCAGTTGGCGCAGAGCGCGACAGCGTTAGGTAAACGCAGTTCGTCAGAGGTCGTGCGCGACTTAAGTTCTCGATCAGCGTCGCCATTAACGGTCGAAGCAAATAAAGCATTGTTGCAAGCAAAAGACGAGGTGATTTTAACAAGACGAAATGGCGCTCTGCTTGTTGCTTTGGATATGGCTTCTCGGTTGGAACGGCAGGGGCTTATTGAAGAGGCCGAGCGTGTTCTTAAACAGGTTCAAAAAATAAATGATAAAGAATCGAGTGATTCGATATCACTAAAAATAGTAAATCTTAACCAAGCTATTCGTGAACACGGGCGCCTCTTAGGCGGTGATGGATTTTCTGAATTTGAAGAGGTATTAGAGATTGCCGTGCGAAGAGGAGAGTTGGGTATTATTCCCAACATCATTCGAGAAGCGAAAAAATATTACAATAGGCTTGAGCGTGGAAGCCCTGAACGGGATGCAGTAAGGCGTAGAGGTATTATTTTATTACGGCACGCCATTAATTCTATTACCCCGCTGTATCGGCGTGCGGCTAATGATTTGGATATTGAACGATTCCGTGCGCTAAAGAAGATACTGATTGACATTAGTTCGTCAAACTTGGAACGCCTTAAATCAGATGGATTTTCAAATTTAATTGATGCCGAAGACATTAATGGAGCAGACGGTAATCGCGGGGGTAGATTCAACGATCGTAGACGTTTTCCACGCGATGGTGCGCGGTCAACGTATATATTCCCGGCTATTCGGTATTCGGCATTGAGCACTGACGATAAACTACGAGTCGCCCAGGCGACGGAGTATATTCAAGAAGCCGTTACTCAAGCGCATAACGAGCTAATTTCGGGGAACTTAGTTCATTTCGAAGGTAGTGGTCATTTAGATCAATGGAAGCGCCAATATACTCAAGAACGAGCAGAGCCTCTTACATCAGCAATGGTCGGGTCCCTCATCGAATATCGAACAATGGCACTGATACAGGGTGAGATATTTGCGCGAGATTTTTTTGGGATGAGATTTGATGACCAAGTGCCTGTACGCAGAATAGCGGGCTTGAGGGACGCGATCCCCGATATTGTCTTAACAACGCGCGCAGGTGAGACGCTTTACATCGATATCACCGCAAATTCTGATGAGAGTGTCGGTCATGTTTTGACTAAAGGTGGTGGGGTATTGCAGCGCGGTGCGTATTTGAGTGAAACGACCTACCCTCAGGTGGATGTACGCAATATTACCTATGACCCAAATCATCCCCCAAATGCAAAGTTAACACCAGCGCAGATAGCGGCCATTAGAACTCGTTTTGATAATATTACACGCCTTCGCGACGGTCTAGATTTGAGCAGGGCCACTATTCGGCGCCGTTTGCGAAACATTGGTTCCGATTTGGGGCTTTTGAGAGGGCGATTGATTGATGGTTCTTTTACCCAGACAAGAAATGATGCCGCTGATGTAGATGAAATGCTAGCACGTCTGTCTGGCTATGCACCTGTATCTTTTATATCTGGCCAGCAGGGACGTGTATCGATGAGTGATAAAAAAATCAACCAATCTGTGCGGGATCTTAACGATGCGCTGAACCATTGGTGGAATTTTGATAGTGCAGCGTCCTCCAAAACTTTAAGAATTCGCGCCTTAAAAACTGCGCTGGAAGAATATGTAAGTGATTTAGATACCATAAATGAACTACGCCGAGGTTAGTTATGTTTGGAGCAGGACGATCGGGGTCACCAAGAAAACCCCTTAAACGAAAAACCACACGCCGCGACAGTGACAGTAACGGTGATATTGAATTGCTGCCACTGTTAAGGGGAGGTGATCGAGAATCCGCAAGTGATGATTTCAACGATGACGTTCTATTACCCAATGACGTTGTTGGTCGCTTGTCTGGTGACGAACGTGGATCTGATAGCAATAGTGATTCTCGTCGGAATGTCGACACAGATCAGGATAAAATTCGAACAGATCTCGGTCTGCCGACAGCCTCCGAAGAGAGAGATGCTGATATTCTAAACGTGGAACGAATTGCTGAAATAGAGCGTCAACTAGCAGAGATACTTCAAGCTAGGGCCGACGAGCGAGAGCCAATTACCGAAGAAGCCTGGCGCCAAAGCGTGCGCTTGGAGGATGAGTTAGATGATAGAAAATACGCGGCGCAATTGGCTAAGGATCGTCGCCAATTAACACGTATTGATGATGCATTAGCGTCGGCTCGTTTGGGTGACTCAATCCTTCAGTTGTTGTCTTCTACACGTGAGCAATTTTTGCAGCTAATGTTGGCTCAGGCGCACTTGCATCAATTTGTTTTAAATCGACGCGTTCTTCGTGATTTGGATGATGCCCCGGAAGTGTCCGACGAAGGTCAATATGAAGAGGTGAAGACTGCAAATGGTCAGCTGATCTTAAAACGGAAAGGATTGGGTCAGGCTGTACTTCGTGAGCCGGATTTTGAATTTCCTAGGGCGGCTAGCTCATCATTATCTCGTCGCGGTACACCTATCTCTGGGCAGGCCCTCATTCGGCTGAGTGACCGTCTTCGTAGCGGTCTACTTCCCGCAATTAGTTTAGATAGTACAGTTCAGCCGGTAAGTGGTGATGACAGAGTGCGAACGGTGGTAAGTACGAATATTGTTCGCCCTGGTGATGACCCGCAACGGCTTGCAAGTTTTCTAGCTAACAATGCAGCCGGAGGTGCAATCCCAATAGCGATAGAACAGTTTGGCGACCAAGGGGTGGACATTGATGTACTTTCGCGCCGTGCGATGAACTCTGCAGTATTTGTTATCGACTCAAAGCGCCTTCATCAGTCCGCTCGTGAAGGCATCGAATCTCTTAAAGGAGGAGGTGAGTTTCAAGTTGGTGGGGTGCCGGCTGACGCTATCGTGGCCATAATAATCCCTGGAGAGGGTTCTGAAAGTGATGAGGAAATCAATGGAAGGCGCTTATTAAAAGTTAACTCGATCCAAAGTGATGTTGAATTTAATTACGGCAGGACGAGGGAGATCGTAACTATAGACCATCCTGATTATGAAACTGGATTTTGGCAGGTGCTAGAAGCCAATCCTGATAAAACTCTTTTGTTTCACACTACGCGCTTGGGAGGTAAAAATCCGATTGATGCGAGTAGTAGTGCATCAAAAGGAAAAGAAGCTGAACGGCCAAGTTTTTTATCTGAAATTCTTTAAATGGGGTGGTTGGGCGATAGGATAAGATTATATGACCGAGATCTGAACCTATCTCTAGCAGAAAAGTGCGCCGCTGGAGTCATCAATCACAAGCAGCGTCCACGAGCGCACGCCACGCACTTAAGGCCTAAATTAGTGGGTGTTGGAATTGTCGGGGGCTCCATTGATGAGTGTAAGCGCATAGGTTTTTAATCCGTTTACACTTAATTATCTGACGTAAGCCTGCTACGGGATTAACCGAAAAGAGGATATAAACAATGTATTTGAAAAATTTTTTAAGGGTCTTTTTATTTTCAGTATTAGCTTTCATCCATTGGTTTGTTTTTGTGTTTATCGATTGTCGCAAGTAATACATGCAAGGCATCTATAGCGTCATTTATTTCGTTAGTGATCTTTAAAAATTCTCTAGAGCTAATAGCCTTATCAGAGAAGGCAGCTTCGATTGTTTGATGTACTTTACCGTGGTCGGCACTTACATTAACGATAGCGGAAAGCAGGCTTTTATCAGAGATAGATTCTTTTGGGACAACTTTGAAATTTAAATTTCTTGCGATTTCTTCGAGAATCGAAGGGTTTTTTGTTTTTTCCATCATCAAAACTGCTTCCCGCAAGGAAAGTTTGTTTTGGTCGTTATTGTAGTTAACTTTGTTTGTTAGTATTTGAGCGCTGAGCTTCATGTGTTGAGCAAGTTTGGATAAGCCGCCCTGAGCTTTATGGGCTGTTTCGTAAACTGTAAGGTCTAAATTGTCCATTCAAACTCCTAATCTCTGTCGATTAGCGTGATATTGTTAACCTGTCACGCATTTTTCGATTAAAAACTGCATAATAATACCAAGAATCGGCATGGTTTGAAAAACAATAGATTAACTCGCCTTAAACAATGTCACATTCAAAGGTAGAGTAACGGCTAGGTGTACGGTTGCGTTTGCCCAGTAATACAGAAAGTTACTGCGTTAGACTTGATAGTCAAGTGTTTTGTTGTTCCGAAATTAGTTAGGGTTCATCTATAAATTCTTTCGTAGCAGAGCCTTATTTATGAGTGGACACGAGTTAATCTCCACTGTGTTCGTTTTCTTGGAATTCTTGCCTCACTTTAAGCAGTGCGGAGGCGAATATCCCGGTGGTTCCGGCCACTAGGCCCAGTCCCAAAAACAGTATTATCATGGTGAATATCCTACCGCCGATGGTGATAGGGTAGATGTCGCCATAACCGACTGTGGTGAAGGTCGAGGTGGCCCACCACAAGGCATCAAATAACGATGTAAACACTTCTGGTTGCGCTGGGTGTTCAAAATGATAAATTCCGATTGCTGCAAGAAAAATCAATACCACGGTGCTTGTAATTGAAATAATAATTTCCTCTTTTGCGAGACTAATAGCGCGACTAAATCGTAACAATGCTTGGTTGTAGCGAATAAGTTTTAGTAGCCGAATAAATCGCAAGAACCGCAGTAATCTAAGAGCACGCAGATCAAGCGCTGGGCTAAGTAGATATGGAACGAAAGATAGTAGGTCAACGATGCCATAGAAACTAAAAACAAAACGCCATTTGTGCTTTGCTCGAACTACTCGGTAAATATATTCTATTGCAAATGCTGTTACGGTAAATCGTTCGATGCCCTGCAATACGCTCTGTGTGTTTGGGCTAAGATGTGGCAATGTTTCTATGGAAAAACCAACGACCGAGACAAGAATAAGCGCAGCAATTATCCAATCGATTTTGCCACCAAGACCGATGCGCTCTTCTTCTTTAGTGTCCATTATCAGTGTCCTTATGTGTGAGGTATTAATTGTGTCTAGTTATCTACTCGATTTGGCGCGGGGATTAGGTTCTGAGCGTTAATGGGGAGTCGGACAAAATGCTCGATATCGTGTGATACATCGCCATCGATAAGTGCAAGATCTTCACGAAGCCCTTGAATAAATTCATCTAAAGATAGGAAATACTCGATTTCGTTGCCTTTAACTGGAATAGTTTGCTTAAACTTAGCATCACACAGTACAGATTGATCTGCATTACCTTTACTTTTCTCTGCGATGACCAGTTCTGAGAATGCTGCCAGCTGTGGTTCGTTCAGGCTGCGAAAATACAGCACGCCGTAGACCTTTAATTGGTACATATATTGGGCTAACTTGGAGACTAATTGCTTATTGGCAACTAAACAGGCTACACCTATTTGATTTTCGAAATTATGGATTTCGTCTTCTTTAATTATACTATCGTCATCAATAGCAAACACTTGTGCTAGTAATTCTTGATAGATGTGAAGCTTCCTGTCAAATATTCGAGAGGCGAACTCCTTGTTTGTCTCTTGTTTCATCTGGCTGCGCATTATTAAGGCCATGGTACATACTGTGATGACAGAACCCATAACTGCGGCAAATAACTCAAACACCAGCGGCGATACGCCCTCGCTTGCCTTAAGTACCTGACCGATAAACATATACTGTATGAGTAAGAATATGCAAAAAGCGATTGTGTAGGCTAAGTTTTTCATGCCTTTGTTCATGCCTTTGTTCATGCCTTTGTTCATGGCTGTATCTCGCGAAACAATTAATTGGTAAAATTGGTAGCTGTTAATACTAAATAGTTGCTAGATTACGGCTAAGGGTTATGTATTCTAACCGGTATACAACGCTAGCCTCTTATTAATTCGATATCAATCTATTATAGCTATGCTAAGGGATGACCAATGTTCTTTTCCAACAAAGACGGTAGTAAAAAGCTAACACTAAGTCCAGTTAAAAGTTTTGTGCAGGCAGTTTTTATTCCAATCTGCGTTTTTGTTATTTCACTTGGTTCGTTTTCGGAAGCATTTATTCTCGTGGGTGATTTCAGGAATATGATGAAATCACGTTTCAGTAATGATTTTGAATATAAAACTCTTTCCGCTATTCACGTTGGCAATACAGTTAACTACGTTGAAGGCAAACTCGGAGCGCCGGCGGCCACTAAATCGTTGGATAACGGAGTGTTGGTTAACTATTACATTCACGAAAAGTACTTGTTATCGGGCTATTTTAAAGGTGATCGTGTTGCAGCGTATACCGTTGTGGCGATTGTCGATGGATTTTCTCCAGAAATGACCTGGTATCAAGGGTTAAGGCTTGGCGAGTCGCCCTTTAGTGAGTTTAGCGAGTCTCCACAGGGGTTTACGTTTGATAACGCCAAGACTAACCGGTTTTTCATTGAATTATCACCTAATGAGCTCAGTGGTTTTTTTCAGAACTCTTACCTTGGCGTTGTGCAATATGGTATGGGCGAGGTTGATCAAGAGTCGTTAAATGGACTATATAATTCGGATGTGTTTGGTACAGAGGAAGAGACGATTGAAAAAATTGGTATATTTCGTCAAAAGGGCTTACCCAATTTTTACGGACAAGGTGAGTTAGATATCGAGGTTATCCAGAAGGGTTTGTTGTCGAATGGTGAGTTTCTCAACTTCTTTGGGACCTAGAGTGCTGTTCTTGTAAATACAGCTCTTTAAATGACTATTCTGAAGGATTGCCTGCAAAAACCGCTAAGTATCGGTTTTTGCAGGTTTGTCGCATCCGTGTGACGATGTTAGTGCTCGTGCGACTAGAACGCGTTTTCGAGTTCCGCTTGTGCTTTTTCAGCCATAAAGCGGGCGCGTAATATACTTTCTTCATCAGCAGAAAGGTTGGAGCCAGCGGCTTTGAATATCGCGTCAATCATGCCTTTGGTCGCAGCAGGATCGAGACTAATCAGAGAGCAAAAGTACTGCTTGCCCCCGTCCGTTACGCGGGTGGATTTTATAGCTCGTACACCACTCATCGTTTGATTGGAAACTTGCTTGGTTACAGTCTCGAAGGTTTCATTGAGAAGATCACCTTTTTCAGTACTTGCTAAGGTTGAATAAGCCTTATCCATTGCTTTTACACGCGTTTCGATTTGAGCAGCTAAATCAGCGCGGCCGTTAACCAGAGCCTTTTTACGGGCTACTTCCATGTTGCCAGCAGGTATTGCCGCACAGCTGGCAGTGCTTAAGGCATTTGGAATGGCTTCTGAGGGGGAATAATACCAATTTGGATATGGATCAACCGCTACCTCTTTCACTGGGGCTGTTGCGGTACACGCGGACATAAGCGTTGCAATACCTGCAACCATAAGTACTGTTCTAACTTTGTTCATTGTGGATCTCCTTGCCTAATTGCTCGTTGATTAATATGGATTTAAAACTGTTATGGCTATTCGTTTTGGTGTTAAAGATTTCTTTGTGCGTATACGGCTTGCCTTCTAACTACACGCTCTAAATAGTGTTTGGTTTCTTCATACGGGAGCTTTTTAATCAGTGTGTCGTAGACCTGTTTAGGTGTCATGCTATTGATAACCGGCAATGCATTACGCAGCTTTTTGCTACCTGTGAATGCGACGGAAACGTTACCAGCACCCGTATTGTAGGCCGCTATGGCACAAAAGCGTCGGCTCTCTGGGTTGGTGATTCCCTTTAGATAACTAAAAAGCAAAATATTTAAGTAGGTTGAGCCTGCGCGGATATTTGTCTGTTCATTATATAGTTCGTCGGGTTTAAGCAATCTAGCTTTCCCGTCCCATTTTTTTGTGACGTCTTTGCCCGCAGAGCCGGGCACAATTTGCATTAGACCAAAAGCGGGTACTGCCGATCGTGCCATGGGGTTAAAGGCACTCTCGGTATGCATAATTGCGTAAATCAGGCTTGAATTTACGTTGCTTGTTTTTGAATGGCTCTTCACATAGCGAGTAAACGTTTTTGCGCGATTGTACGTGGCGTCTTTGGGCAGCTTGATGGTAATTGTTGTGACAGCGGCTTTGTCGAGCGACTTGGGCTGCTTCGCTTTGGTCACGACTGCGATCCTGCTAAGGGCTTTCGCGCTGCGTTCTGCAGTGCTACGGCTTGGGTTAGTGGCGGCTGGAGCGCTCGGTGCAGTGTTTACGACGTGTTTTGAGAGTTGTTTGGGTAATTGCTTTGGGGTTTCTTCTGTTTCATTGGTCGCAATAACTCCTGCAAGCATAGAGGTATTACTTATAGGGTCCTTGCTGCTCGCTGTAGCGTCTATAGCGTTAAGGACTGGATCTTTTTTGCGAGCGGTATTTGGAGTGGTGGTAATAATATCTTCGAGGTAATGTTGAATATCATTTTGTGTCGGCGCGGCTACAGCATCAGAAATGCTAATGCGTATTTCGTTGTTTTTGTAGTCGACGACTTTTTTGGTCTTGAGGTCTTTAGAATAATCTACCCAGTTGGTTTTGTCGGTCACCTCAGCTACGTCCCAAACGCCTAGAATCTTTTCTTTGTAGGCATTTAGTTCGGCAAAGTACTTAGCTTTCCACTCTGAAAATTCAGCGTCTTCTGCGGCCTTCCATGCTTGAAACTCTGCTTCAAGATCTGCTTCGCGAGTGGATATATTATTGCGATTTGGTGTCGATGATTGCGTTCCACGTGGTGCAGAAACTTCATTGTCAAGCTCCTCATACACATCAGCGATAGCAAAATTTGGAGTCAGAATAACTCCCAATAACATAGTTGCCGAAACTACGAACACATGCATAGCAATAATTACACGCGTTTTTGTTGCTGATAGAACTTTTGGTATGTTCATGGCTGTTTCCGTACAAGTTGGTTGCATATGTAAAAAACCTTGGAGCTAGCAATTATATGGCTAGGCGCAGCCTACAAACAATGGCTGCCGGACATTTAAATAATCGTCGGTAAATGTGGTTTTTTTTAGATATCAAATCCCATGTGGAAAAATTTGTGCATGTCTTTGTGCTTGTAGGCATAATTGAAAAGGTCAGGTTCCTTGCTGACAAGCAGGTCCGCGTGCCAATCGTGTTTTGAATCTGTGCCTTTAAGCAAAACTATTGTACGCCTAGAGTTTCGTTGTGATGAAGCCTTGAGTATCAACATTGAAGTCGTGCGAATATTCAAGGCTTCATGTAATCAAAAGCGTCTCAATATTTATTGTTTTGGTGGGGCGTTCTTGTTGCCATACTCTTAGCTCTTAGCTATCGATAACGTGTCGGGCTGGCTATACGTCTTCGACTTCCCCGCCGCACCAAGATGGAACACAAAGCGCGTATAGGGCTAAGCGTTTTGGCATGTCTTTTTAATTTAATGGGATTGCACGGAACTCCAATACATCTTTGCCGTGAACAGCGAACTCGAGTTTACTAATCGAAACTGTATCAGTTGCAACGTCTTTAAATGATAGTTTGGCTTTTGTATTAATTCCCTCTATCAGTTTTACCTTCAAGTCATAACGGGAAGTGCTGCTGTTGCCAATAGTTAACGAGGTTAAACCATAGACATTTCCTGTATCACTGTAAACTCGTGTATGTTTCAAATGCTGTCGTATCTCCGTATCACCTTTCGTGGATTTTAAATTAATAATGCAGTTTATATTTGAGCCTTCAAGTGCACATGTTTGCAGCGACACTTCGAGATTGTTATATATACGCATATTATTCGTGGGTTTACGACTTCTTTCTGCTGTTAAAGTGTCGCGTTGCTGTGCTCTACTTCGTTCGCCTAATGCCTGGTTTTCAGATCTGAGGGTTAGCAGTGCTTCTTTGCTGGCTTTCAATTGACCGTTTAGTTCAGCAAATTTTATGACGAGTTTTGCGTAATTTCCGTTGGTATTGCTTTGCTCTGATGCTGACGCTTTTAATGCTGTATTTTCAGACTTGAGCGCGTTAATTCTGGATCGTGAGGTGGCATTGAGAGACCCCAATTGTTCTTGCAGTAAGTCGACGCTGTTTTGCAATACAGGAAGGTGTTGTACCATATTTTTAAGGTCTGCTAGTTCTTTTTGCGCGCTCTTAAGGTCAACTTGGCACCCACCGGTTTCTTGTTCGAGTTGGTAGAACGGGTCTTCTGTATTCTCGGCATGTACGGATGATCCGCCAAAAATAATACATGCTGTTGTCAGCACTATTAAGGTTAAGTTATATTTTTTGTCCTGCATTCCTTTCTCCATGGTCATAAAGCGTGGCTCAGTTTGGCGTATTGCTAATTAGTACCCATCATTTAAATAGACCTCTGTTGCCCAGAGATTTAGGTCGCCAGCTACATACTACTAGATAGTGTTGTTTACAATAAGTAAAGGCATGTATCGAGTAGCGTAAATCTGACCGTTTGTATCTCTCCTTGCGGCACGCTATTTATGGGCGTGCATCAACTAAAATAGTTATTCTCAGGCTAAGTTAAAAACTTAGGACTCAGTGGTAGCGATTCTTATAATTTCACGTAGTCTTGTTGTGTTAGTGTTGTGTTAGTGTTGTTTTAAGACCATCCTTATCGATTTAGCTTGGGGCTGTCCATTGCCTGCGCCAATTACTCGGATGCCTAAGCCTAGTTGCGCTCTATTTATAGGTTTTTGCTTTAATCTAGTGCGTTTAAGTGTCGCTTGGTGAGTGAGACCGGAATAGTTTTTGATCAGTTCCGCACTGGTTGTTCACACGCCGTTGAGAATGTGATTATTGTATCTGTGCCTCTTAACCCGTGTTGTCGCTTAAGTGTTCTTATGCTGGGTATTTTAAACCTGTTACTTTGAAAATACACATTTAAAATGTTAATTTTCAAATGTACCGTTTGACATAGCTCAGTCAGTATCTGAACTGCTTAAATCGGGTTCCAATTTGCGGGAGGACGCCATTAGGAGCACTGTTGTTATATCCGTTATATCCGTTATATCCGTAGTTATATCTGTGACGGAGGTAACTGGACTCTGCAGAATTGCGAGGATGGAGCCTTGAGCTCTATATCATAGTATCGATTCGTGTCGTCAAGGTACGGGCTAGGTATAGTCATCTACCTTTAGGGTGTTATCTTCGGGTAAATGCATGTAAATTCAATAAAAAAAATGCGGAAAGTCTTCCTGCATGAGTTTATTATCGCTAATATTAGCTCAATAAATACATTGCTTTCTACTAGGGCGGGGAAAGACAATATGTCATGTCATAAAAACGTTTCTTTTATTTTGTTGGTTCTATGCTTATCGCTGTCGGTACAGCCATTTGCTTATGGTTTTGGTAAATCAAAAGCTCCTGGTTGGGTTTTAAACCAAATCCCCGATACAGATCAGGTTTTCTACGGTATTGGCGGTGGTGGTAGCTTGGAAGCAGCGAAACAGGGTGCGCTTGAGGATATTGCCGGAAAATTGCTAACGCAGGTGCAGTCTTCGAGCGAGTATAATTCCGTCGCATCGAACGACAAGGTGTCTGAGCAGTTTTCTAGTAACATAAAAACCAGTGTAAGTAACATGGGCCTTAGTGGCTACAGTGTTGATTTGTCGAAAAAGAAAGGCAAAATGTATTGGATCCGTATTAGTTTAGAGAAGTCAGCTCTTTTCAGTTCTACAGCAGCCCAGCTAGAGCCGGTTTTACTTGAGTTAAACCAAACTTTTAGCCACATTGACAGTAAAAGCGTCTTACAGATAAAGAAAAACGCGGATCATTTGCGAAGGCTAATTAAGGATTCCAAGGGTAAATTGTTCGTAATGAGCTCTGCGCAGCGGAGCTATAACGCCTCTCCCCCACAGCAGATTCTTTCAAGTTATGAGAGTCGCTTGAGCGATAAGCTCAAAGGACTGGTGTTATACCTTAAAGCGGATAAACAGCTAGCGGAGTTGGGGACAAAAATTGCTCACGAATTAAATCTAAATGGTTGGACCGCTACTACACGACGTCCGTCAGCAGGGTTCGTGACGATTCAATTAAACGGCGTGTTTAAAGACGGTATTCAATTTGGAAATAAATTTTCAGCCGCGCCACTTTCAATAGAGGTTTTGGATGAATTTAACAAAATGATTGCGCAGCAGCAGTTTCATATTCACGGAACTTCGCGATCATCGTACGAAAACGCTCGACAAATCGCAGCAACGAAATTTGTTGACGAGTTAAAACTCGAAGGCGTCGGTAAAAAATTGGGTCTTGAAAATTAATGTACAAGTTACTTGGAGGAATTAAAATGTTATATAAGGGAAACACAATGTTACGGTTATTGACAGTACTGACACTATCGATATTCTCTTGCTTACTTCATGCGAAAACCGTAAGCCCTGGAAATTACACCTCAATGGCACCGGAGTTTCGCGGCAGTGATCAAGAGTCTGCGCGAAAAGTGCTACTTAAAGAGATTAATCGTGTTAAAGCGCTTTCGGCACGACGTCCGCAAATTATTGTCTTACCATTTAAGGTTGATGCAGTGCAAACGGTTAAGGCTGAGGGAGGCTCTGTATCGGCCCAAAATGCACTGAAGAAACAGCTTATTAAAGGCGGAGCACAAGTTGTCGATCGATCATTGCCGAGTAAGGTAAGCGCGGAGTTGGAGTATATTGAATCAACTGGCATGTCGCGTGGGGTCAATTTTGATTTGGCAGATTATTTATTTGGGGGTGAGGTATTAGATGCGTCGAACGGCAATAACTATACTGGCGCAAGTAGTTACACGACCAAAGAGGGTAAAAGGGTTAATGTGCCTGCGAAATGTGTGATGTCAGGTTATGCGACGGTTGCTATGCATTTTTATACAATGAACCCACTTGCACTTAAAAAGTCTATGGTGTTGGAGGGCGCGGCTTCGTCGGAAGTTCTTAACGTATCGTCGGCAAATTGTGCGTCTAGAAGTATAAAGGGATTGCAAGTGGCAGCTGTCAGTAACGCTTTTGCAAAAAAAGATGATGAGCTAAAAGATCTATTTTCACCTACAGGCTGGGTCATTGATCGTCGCTTTCATAAGAAAAAAGGCAAGCCTGAAAAAGGTAAGAATATGATCTTTAAAACTTCATTACAGTCTCGAATTAATGCCGCCAATAATACTAAGGTCATCGTTTATCAAGTTGCCGAGCAGGTTGATCCATTGACAGGTGAAATTCAGAGGGAGAAAGCCAAAATTGGAGTGGGCGAGATTATTGAAACACTTGGTGATAACTCAGTATGGATTAAAATGGATAAAAGTAAGGAGGCGGCAATTATTCGGTTAGGCGATGTTGTTGAAATAAACAATGCAATAGTTTGTGCTCGGTTTGATTTGAAATGTATGGCCGCTAGAGGTCTGCGTAGTAAATGATGAGTTAATTGGACTTTTTCATCATTAAATTTTAACACGTGATATTTTTTTAGATGTAAGGTCACGTACCTTTTTGCGAGTTAGTTGTAGAAAGGTACGTATGATTTTCACCTCATTCCTTTTAGGTTTAACTCCCGTTAAGCCTTAGTGATTCTCTCCATTTTACCCATTGCCTCTATAGTGACCGTGTTTAAAATTTTGGGTGCTCATTAAGTGGAGTACGGTGCTAATTATAGAAAGTTTTTATCAGATCAATGAAAGGAACATCTAACCAAACGAGTAAACACGAATGTTTACTCGTTTGATTTAGTCAGTATAAAACGGATTAACCAATTATTTTCCTATCCTTTCGGCAGCATGTTAACCAAAGCCACAAGAATAGAATAAACAGGATAAAGATGGCTATGTAGATGCACCTAACACAGAGTTCATCGTTAGGGTCGGTTATCGCGTCTCCTTGGCCTTCTCGATCAGGGTCTGCGCTTGGGAACGCAAAACCTAACATTGTTCGACGCTCGAAAGGTTCATTTAAGCTCGATACTCCGGTCGCTTTTATATCAACTTGATGTCCGCCAACATTATTACCGGTGTAAATCGTTCCATAAACGCCATCACCTGCAACGCCATCGTGACTTAATCCATCATCGCGCAATACAATCACGACTTTGGATTTATCCGGTCTAATAATTACTCCGGTGACGCTCGCCAATGGTATTGGTTTATGGTCGGCAAGTACGACACGTATAGGTATTGAGAAAGTTCCGGGGTTAATCGTTTTGATAACACTAGGACCTTTTTTGATAACAAGGGTGGATATTCCAGAAGCTACAGCAAAAAATTCCATTTCGACATCTGTTCTAGCAACACGATACTGCCAAATACCCGGCTTAGGGTTTTGGATTCGATAAACAATATGCTTGTCATCTTTGTACCGCGTCACATCGGCCGAGACAAGCACTTGGTCACCATTCGAATCAATTAATGTAATGTCTTTTACTGCGTCGTTAATGTTCCAATGGAAGGCGAGTGAGATTGAATCAAATCCAGTGGCTACGGGAATTGAACCCAACTTTTGTGGTAAATCTTCTTTATAGAAGAACCTTTGCTCGTCACGCATAACTTCATCGATAAATTTAAAGGTATTTGCTAGGCGACTCAGTAAAAAGAATGAGCCATTACCTTCGTATAGGTTATGGAAACTTCCGCCAGTTTGTTGGGCGATGTCCATTAATACCTCAACATTAGCATCTTGACCTAGGGCTACGGTATGTACGGTAACATTAGGCGCCGCACCGATGATAGTTCCTGCAACAGGGCCGGGTGCTCCAGCACGTAACCAATAAGGTTGATAGTTCTCCCGCCCATCGGACAATAAAATAATTTCACGTTCATTGCCGGCGGTTGCCGAACTGGCTAGCATATTGAATGCCTGCAATAACCCTGCGCCAATAGATGTTTCACTCCCGAAATTCATGCCATCGGGTGAAATTAATTCAATATCATCGTTAATGAGCGGCCTTTGATCTACGCCACCGACAGTAGCTAAGACCATGCCGTAATCATCCTGCGCTAATTCTGATTGTTCGACATTACCGTCACCGTCGTCGGAATCACGTTTGAAGCTCGTTACACCAATTTGGTCAGCATCGGTGGATAAATCCACGAATATTTGCGCAGCGGCACGAGCGGATTGCATCTTTTCACCCGTAGTATCACCGGTAAATGAGTCGCGATTCATACTGTTAGTTCTGTCAATCGCTAGCGCGCGTGAGAACGCACGAGAGTCGCCATAACAAACACTGTTGGCCTCAAGGTCTTTGATGGCCGTATCTGAAGTGAGGTTCACTTCTAAGTCGTAGCATCCATCTGTCATGGGTGGAGCTTGAAGTAACAGCCAATATTCTTCTTCAATTTTTGTTGCGGTGATCACAGTACTTACTACGGAGTTAATTGACGTTTCAAAGTCTGCTGGTGACACACTCACAATGGGTAAGTTGGAGCGTATGCGAACCATGATCTTTTGACCCAGTAAGGCCGTTCCACCGAAGGCAGATTGAGTTTGAATCGGTGTAACAATATCAAACCCTTTTTGGGTATTCTCAAACAATTGATTGGGTACTTTGCCGTTGCCACCAAGTCCCACACTTTGTGCATCGGCACCCGATAAATATAAATCCAAATCTCCGTCATTGTCTAAATCAAGTAGGTCAGCTGACAGTCTTTGGTAACCACCGAGTCCAGGTAAGCGTGTGGTGGCGCCTCCACTGGTCCAATGCGTGAAGGTACTATCGCCGTCGTTTAGCCAAATCTTTACGGCGTCGTTGGCGCTGCTAGTAATGATAGCGGCAATGATATCGACATCGCCATCCAAATCTATATCGCCAAGCTCGATATCATAAGCTGTGCCACCAGCGAAGGGGAGATCTAAGGCTGTAAATGTACCGGGGGCTGCAGGATTATTGAAAAATACACGCGTGCTACTTTTTGAAAGAACAAAGTCTTCGAATCCATCGCCATTAAGGTCTGCTGTAGCGCCGGTTTCAGATGAAAAGTCAAAATCGACAGGAGTGACGCCGTTGAATGGTGTAGAAACGTTGCCATTATTAATATATAGCTGAGTATCTGCGCCTCCGGTTTCGTTACATAAGACGATATCTTGTCGACCATCATTATTCGCATCGATAAAGAAAACATCATGCGTGGAAATACCACTGGGCGCGGATATTTCAAGTGGCGGATGAAAGCCAGAACCATTGTCGTTCAAGAATACTTTGGTGATTGATGCGTCGACCAGTTCGTTTCGTTTACGCAGCGTTACTGCAAAATCTACAAAGCCGTCATTATTAATATCAATGTGAGCTAAATCGTCGGGAAATTGCCCATCGATAAATATCCCGTCGGCAAGCCAAGTGTTAGTTACTTCGGTAAAGCTTACAGGGCTAGACGCATTATTTAGATATAAACGTACACGGTTGGTGCCGCCACCCATGCTTGCTGTGTGTAAATAATCTGGGAACCCATCATTATTAACATCGGCTAAATCAGCATCATAGCTAACGCCATCGCCAAAATATTCGTGTCCTGCGGTTATATTCGCCGCAAAGGTTCCTGCGTCACCAGCCGATAAGGGTTCAAAAGCGACTGAAGTAAAGGTTTTGTCTTGGTTGTTAATGCGAAGCACTGAATGGGAATTGTTTAGCTCGTTTTGTGAATTATTATCGATGATATCCATAAAACCATCTTGGTTAACATCGCCCAATTCCGCATCTTTAGTTCGTGCGGCATTCATAACCGGCGATCCAAGTACAAAGTTTTCATCCAAATGACCGGCATCTATGCTGGTCATTTCACGAAATTCGAGTGTCGACGCTGTATCATTAATCACTTGGAACGGAAGCGAATTACTAAGGTCGCCATTTTGCACTTGTATTAACAGCGGGGTTTTAGGTATCAAGACGTTTATACCGGCGATTCGGTTACCTGTTGGCACGCGAATACGAATATAGTTATCTCTCCACACATAAGCCGTTCCCGCGTCAATAGTGACGCCACCGCTGGTGAATTGAACGCGACTACTACCTTGGCTTGTTCCAAAGTCATTGCCTCGTATAACAATAAAATCATAAACACGTTGTGTTGGCGGGCTGATAGAGTCAATGGTAACGGCTAGCGAGGGAAGAGCACTGATAGCTATCGTTATTAGGAGTAAAATTTTTGATAGCGGGCGAATAATGGATCGGGTT
Organism: Flavobacteriales bacterium; assembly: GCA_047638775.1. GTDB lineage: Bacteria > Pseudomonadota > Gammaproteobacteria > Pseudomonadales > Cellvibrionaceae > Agaribacterium. The sequence continues at coordinate 23,143 of JBLIMQ010000005.1, read as the reverse complement.
GGTTTTAAGGTTTTAGTCTTCATAAGATCATCCTTTTTTTATATTTATACCGGTACTTCGATGTATCACGGGTATATCTCTGGTAAGAAAGGGCGTTTATTCTTGTACGAATAACCTTTCAGGTTTTTTTATCAAGCGAGTAGACTTTTTGGTGCGCACCTCCTAAATAAGGTCATAAATAAGGTCATAAATTAGTGGTTAATAAAACAGGACAAAATATACATTAGTTGAATGATCAATTTCGTTCTAGCATGAGTCTGTTGGTATGAAATTCTAAATTACATTGATGACGCTAAAAAGATGTTAAGTTGCATGTATGGTCTAAATGTAATGTTTTTGGCGACTTTATATCTTGCTGGTTCGTTGAGTATTAATGCGCCAAGTAAAATACTGAATCGTTCGAGGTTAAGTGTCAAGCGTACACGGACAATTTACTCTGGAAAATGCCAGCTTTACTTTATATTAATAGCCGTCATTATAAGCTTAAAGTCTTGGTAGTTGATGACGAGTCGCGTAAATCATTTTTATTTGGCTCAGTACAAAAGGCCTTTTGTTATGTGGGGCTATTAATCGTTTAAAATGGAGTGAGTTAGAGCTAAGGTTAGAGTCGTTCTGTTCAACGACAAAAATATCACTGTGAATATATCGATGATGGTCGTAGGTGTTTTTTATTTTCGGAGAAAAGGCCTAAGAGTGAAGGCTTGTTACTTAGAGTTTTTGGAAAACATTAAGAGTAAAAATACATTATATTTGTAATGTAAGTTACCTGTAGTCACGGTATAAAACGAAGAAGAGTGGACTGTCTAAAGGTAAGTTTTCACGATAATACGTCGTTGAGCTAGAATATAATGTATTCGGGGATAGGTGGGTGTAGTGGGGCAGGTGAAGTGGTACGAGTGGTCGTTTATTGCTGACTTATAGTGTAACGAGTCCATAGATTCAGCAAAAGACGGTACACACGGTTCAACAAAATACTCAGCGGGGGCCACAACTATATCACTTGAAAATGTTATGAAAACCTATGGTGGGTAGCTTTTTAAATTTTTTTTAATTTCCATTCAAACTGGTTAATGCGCATCGATAAATCGGACTATGCTGTGGGAAGATTTAAACGCCATCTCTGCACCAGCAGATCTAATGGAGTAAATCTGACAATTTTATCTCCCGCTCGTGACGAGCCGTTTATGGATGGGCACTAGCGATTGCTAAATTATTTTGTAAACATTGACGGCGTGTCTGGCATACGAATCATTCCAGATTATAGGAGCTATTTATTCTAGATTCTGCCAATTCTAGAAACAATAGCTCTAGAAATAATTAATTCTAGAAGCTATCACTTCTAGGAGATATCACTTCTAGGAGGTATCAATTCTAGTAGTTGAAAATTACAGGCGTTAATTAGAGCTGAAGTGATGTTAATAAACAGCGCCAGGGCAGCATAAGCTAGCCATTAAATTGCGCATTATGTCTATGCAAAGTACCTATTAATAACCGGCAAATAACATAAAGTAAGATGCTGAGCTGAAACGCATTGAATTCGATCTTATACTATTAAGAAATAAATGGTACCAGTAAGGTGCAATCTGTTCGTAGCAGTTTGCCAATAAGTGAGTGCAAGAGTTCTTAAGCTTAGGTATTCTTGCAGTCATAACCAATAAAGCCGACTGACCTTCGTTGTGTATTGTTCCTAGGCGCCATAAATACTGGCGTCAGACGTAGAGCAGATAATCAGTGTGGTAGCCATAGTCTGGCACTATTCATGCGGGTATTCATACCACCGACTACACAGGCATAAAAACACCTATGGTTAAGAAGTCCGCCGGTTATGGACGCTTAACTAGTGCAAATGTATGTAAATTCACTTAATTCCCTAGAGTTATAAAGCGTAATCATGACGAGAAAAACATTAAGTTTGAATGTGAAAAGAAATAAAGACTCGAATCACGTAAAAGAGGCTGTTGAGGATGCATATGAAAATGATCCACAAAAGCGTTTTTTGAACGGTGTAGCCGTCCATCCGTCACCTTGTATTCGTCTAGAGTTAGGTTCTAAGGAATTCACCACGCGCGCGATGGATTTGATTTCGCCAATCGGAATGGGCCAGCGAGGATTGATTGTTGCTCCGCCAGGCTGTGGGAAGACGACCATTTTAAAGCATATTTGTCAGGCGGTAGGCGAAGCCTATCCAGAGATAAAGCTTTACGCCTTGCTTATTGATGAGCGACCGGAAGAGGTGACTGACTTTAAGCGTAGCGTACCGGCAGAAGTACATGCGTCATCCACAGACGAAAGCTACGAACAACACGTCCGTGTGGCCGATGACCTTCTTGATATCGCACGCAAAGAAGCCGGTGAAGGTCATAATGTAATGATTGTCATTGATTCTCTGACAAGACTCTCTCGGGTTCACAATGCTGAACGAAAGAGTAGTGGTCGAACGATGTCGGGTGGGGTTGATGCTAGAGCCTTGGAAATACCTCGAAAGCTGTTTGGTTCAGCTAGGAAGATCGAAAATGGTGGCTCGCTTACTATTCTTGCAACCATACTCGTTGATACTGGCAGCCGGATGGATCAGGTGATATTCGAGGAGTTCAAAGGCACAGGCAATATGGAAATCGTTTTATCTCGGGATCTAGCGAATCAGCGGATTTTTCCCGCATTGGATATTGCGCAAAGCAGTACCCGTCGTGAGGAGCTTCTTCTAAATTCGAAAGATCTCGAAAAAGTTAGAGTTCTACGCAGAGCACTAACTAGTCTTAAGCCTATTGAGGGAACTACGAGACTTGTTGAATTACTTGAAAAATACCCAACGAATGAAGAGTTGCTGGACTGTTTTTCGCCAAAAGTTTAACCGAGATTAACGCGCGGCTATAACAAAATATTCTTGCTGCTCGTTAGAGCCGTTTTCGAATAGAGTTTGAGTAGGTTTTAAGTGATGTTATCTAACACTGTAAGATGTCATGGTTTATCGTCACGGAGCCGTTACAAGGGGTACTTTTAATGAGGTTGGTTGAACAGGTTGAACAGGTTGAACGGGTTGAACAGGTTGAATCGACGTGATTATAGTGGAGGTAGAAATTGGCGTTATGCGTTTGGTTGGTATCTTACTAAGAATTCGGCGGTAACAGTTCTAGAGAGTAAAGGGTGGCCCAATACTAAAACAAGTGGGCTGTTAAGGAGGCGTTTAGCCTCCTATCTGTCGGCAGACATCAAAGGCCGAGATAAGTCTCTGCGTTACTGTTTTTTTAGCTTGACCAAGTCGGATCGTAAGCCATATAGCCACTGCGATATTCCCTTACGCATCGCGTTATTTAAACTAGCTGATGTATTTCTCGAGGTCAAATCTACAGTAGTCGTTGAACCAAATGAGCTTATCCCCGTGCCTGAAGGTAGAAGTGTAAATCCATCGTCAATGATTGCGAGTAATTCACCGGTGTTGATATCGGATACAGTTGCTTGAATGGCTAGTTTGCCGAAGTTTCGATACGTTTCATCGTTTATTCCCGAGCCTATGTCTTTGCTTGGATACGGTGCATTTGGGTACATGCGTACAAATCGAACTTGAACGGCTAAGGTTTTTTCTTCAGCTTTTTGCGTTAACGTGAACTCTTTGTTCCCATGAAATAGCTTACGAGTTTCTTTAGCGAAAGCCGTACTTTGTGCTGAAAAATCATTTACATCTAGGTTGGTCCAGCTTTTATCTATTCGGCGTTTTCCTGTTTGCTCAATGGTCATGCCTTCTATTTTTAAGGGGTAAAAGGCAATTTTGTTATATTCAGAAAATTGCTTTTCGTCACGAACGAGGAATTGCTCTAAGCGAGTATCGCCCAAACTTAGGAACTTCCCCTCAATACCGGGAAGAGTCACTTCTTTTGTCGGTTGAGCGCCACAAGCACTGAGAAGCGCTAGGGTCGTAATGAGTAATAGATATTTCATGTAGTACATCCTTGGTTTTTATCTATAGCATTTTATGCATAAGAGTTCTGTGTCTAGGTGTTCTATGCCTAAGTGTTCTATGCATAAAATACGTGTCTTCATTGCTTAAGTGTGATTTCAAATCAATGATCGAATCGCGCAGCTTAAGTTAGTTTTCACCTGTTCGACGCGCAGAAAAGTGCAATGTAATGCATGATGCGTCAGATGAACGACCCATGAGAGTATGGGGCGAGTGTGAATGAGTCAACACGGCTTCATGACCACCTGCAAGGTTAGGTCAAAATAGGTATTTAGAGACAGGAATACATGCTGTTTATACAGGAGTGTTCTGGTAGGCATGGGCAAAGCTTTAGGTAGAGTTTTGCCTCTATCAGTTCTGTAGATCAGTTCTGTAGATCGATTCTGTAGATCGATTCTGTAGATCGATTCTGTAGATCGATATTTGGTTAGCTAAATGTTTATGGTCACCTTCAGTGGTGTAGGCTAAGGGGGGCTATGACTTAGACGTGCTATGACTTAGGTTAGTCGCCTTAGTGTACCCGCGAGTGAATTTTGTTGATTATATTGGGGCGCCATGCCCACATATTACTAGCGACTCTTCTTTCGTGTAGTACGTCGGTCTGTTCTATAGCTGCCGCTGAAACCTCCAGCTCCAAACGGCTTGATACGGTAGGTAAGGTCGATGTAATCCGCATGGATACGGCTGCCTGGAGCCCACCGATTAGGGAATACCAAAAAGAAGTCATAAAGCTAATATTGCAGTCTTCGGGCGATGAATACGGCGAGTTCTCTCTAGTCGAGTCTTCCGGTGCGGGATCCGCAATAATGGTGATGGATGCTATTCGTCAGGCAAAGAATGTCCATATAGGTTTTTTGTCTAAGGGCTTAGGCCGTGATGGCTTCGAGAAAACCACCAAAAATAATAACGCGGATGTTAAATGGTATTTTAGGTCTTAGAAGTCGTTATCATTGGGCGTGAAGATTTAAAGTTATATTCAGACCTAGCATCTAAGAATGGCATTTTAAAGCTCAAACCTGGTCAGGTCTAATTCTGGCCTGACATCAAAGTCTATGAACGATCAGGAATTGATGTCGTAAAAGCGTATGACTTCGAGAGCTTATTGCCCATGCTAAAATAAAGTCGATTCGACTACGTACCGCTAAGTATAATTGAAGTTAATGGTACGTTAAATAAAAGTCATGTCACCAAAAAAACGTTAACGACTTCTAATGACGTTTATTTTCTGTACCGTGCTGATGTCAATATTCATGTGAGTAATTCAAGGCCAAAACTAATCCGCAGAATACAATACGGTGTAGATAAAGTCGTCATGAGTGGTGAGCTAGAGGCGCTATTTTTACAGCGCTTCGGTGAATTTACCTCTAGTATTATCCCCGAGAAGTCTACGGTTTATGCTTTGTATAATCCGCAATTTTCTGATCTTGAAAATAAAGAGTATATAGGTAGAACCTTAAGATATTTTTTCACGTCGACGACCCGAGTTTTTAATTTGTAAAACTAACCGGGAAGTCTAAGGTGATTTATTTAATCTGTAATTTAGTTTCTCTCTTTCTCTCTTTCTTCTTGTTGTCGATAGGCATGTAAATCTCCGTCTAGTTAATTTCACGATGTTAGAATTTAACTAAGGCGGTCGAATTAGGTGCTTATTTTGTCAGGTGATGGGTTGAGCTCTTTACTGGGTATATTAAGTGCATCCTTCAGCCAAGATAAGTTGACTATTAGTCGAGTTGTGACGAATTGAAAATAGTGATTGGGCTTCGGGGTCAGATAAAAATTCTTTAGCGTTGCTTGAGGACGGGAATTCGAGTACTACTAATCTTTCCGGGCTCCAGTCGCCTTCCATTTTCTCAGGCTTCACGCCTTTAACGATGTATCGTCCGCCATGTTTTTCTATAAAGTCGCCGACCTTTTCCGCATATACCATAAACTTGTCAACATCTAAAATTGATAAATCTAAAACAAGATATCCTTTCATTATTTCTGCCTATTGTCTTTGTATAGTATTTTATGGTTTGAAGTGCGCGCCCATTGGCTGGTCACGTTACATTAAGTGGCAAGTTACGCTCAATTTATTATGTCGTCAACATTCAACATTGGCTAGGCGATATTTTGTTTTAATCAAGTTTCGGGTCTGTGCGTTTGAGTATCTGATAAGCGCACTATAATCTGGGAGTGGTAGTCGTTCCCAGTGTGCGGATATCGTTATCTGGAGCGACTCATTGCTGAAAGGCGCTTCCCAAACGCTCCAAATCATCAATCACACGTAATATAATGCCAGCCGCCTGATTGTGGATAAAGCAAAGTTGGGTGTGGTTGGTTTCGTTTTCGAAAGAATACTTATGCATTACAACACTAATATAACGAATTATATGGCTGAGTTTAGCCTAAACGAGGGTTGTTGCTAGAACGGCTACTGCTACGTTATTCGACGGTTTGTAACTCTTGTGCTAGGGGGTGAATTTACTTAAATTACTGAATAGTTAATCATGCCTAAAATAAATCTAGCTCAGAAGTGTTTAATGCGCCCGTTGAATGAAGGTTACATACGAGTGACGATTGAAAGAGTTTCTATTACGTTATTGGACGATCAATGATTCTGGTATCATATGTACGCATTGACACTCGTAATGAACTCAGTAAGCGTTGACTCGCTCGGAAAGTTGCGCACTAATTACATCGATAGATCGTGTGTACCTATTACCTATTACCTATTACCTATTACCTATTACCTATTACCTATTACCTATTACCTATTACCTATTACCTATTACCTCAAGTCAATTGTATAGTATGGTGTTCTGGCCGATCTCATGGTTATTAGGCTGAGCATAGATTGCAGCATTTCACACAATTTAATTTCAATTAAAAAAAAGAGTTAATAATGACCACCAGAGTATGGACGTCACGATTTGCAGCGTTATTTTCGTTTATGTTGGTATTGCCAGCATGTGAGCAGGTATATGGACAAACAGAATGGCAGCAAATGCTTGATTCTGAATTGAGCCAGTGGGAGAGCTATTTGAGTTACCGGTTTAAACTTGGCTACGATGGCACTGTCCCCAAAAATAAGCATGGCGAAGATATTGCGCCTATTGGTGTTTTGCCCAAACCTCAAGATTATGGTGTCTTTACTGTGACCGCTGTGGATAATGAGCCGGATATACTTCGTGTTAGCGGTGAAATTTATGGCGGTTTAACGACAAAGCGCTCCTATCGAAATTACCATCTTAAATTGAAGATGAAATGGGGTGAGGATGTATATTCACCACGAAAAAAATTATTGAAAGACAGCGGAATTTTATACCATGGAATTGGTGAACACGGCGGCGAATATTGGCGAAGCTGGATGATCTCGCAGGAGTTCCAAATCATGAAAGGTCATATCGGTGATTACTGGAATCAGAGCACTACTGCAATTGATATTAGGGCCTTTTTACCCGAGTATATTATGAACCCCGTTGCCGATGAATCTCAGCCATTTATTTCGGTAGGGAACGGACAAGATATTAAAGGGTTTGTTCTTCGCAAGGAAAATCACGAGAAAGGCGAAGGTGAGTGGAATGAACTGGAGCTGATATGCTTTGAAGGGAAAAGCCTTCATATAGTGAACGGTGAGGTCGTTATGGTGCTAAAAAATTCACGAAATGTTGATGAGAAAGGGGTGGCTAGTCCCTTAGTTGAAGGGCGAATTCAGATTCAAAGCGAGGCGGCCGAGGCGTACTATAAAGATATAGTTATTCGAGAAATATCAAACATGCCTGACTCATATTCGAATTTATACTAAAATGTATACTTGACAAGGACGTCGATTCCACTCGTAAGCTCGATGTTAGTTTCTTGAACTGCGCTGAAACTTGAAATATTTATGGAATAAAATCAGACCGGTTTGGGATTTTCTGTTTTTTTTGACTTTAATGAGGTCCTTAAACTTTCAGCTGCTTTTCTTCGATGAGTTTTTCCATTACGAATGTAGCGTTTGCCCACTCAATAAAATCACAGCTAACAGTGGTTTCGGTGTCAGTGTTTGTTCTTCACCCTATAGCGTTAATTACTTCATAGCCTGTAAATATCTCTTCTCGGAGGGACTTCATAATCTATGTTTTCTAGGCACGTATAAAATGTTTATTTACATTCTTTAGGGTTGGGTTCGTCACACCTGATTATTATGCTCAAAGCACGATCTATAATTAATCTAGTTGTTATATTTGAGAGTTGTATGAAGCCTGAAATTAATAAAAATAAAATTGTTGTGTTTACCGGCGCAGGTATAAGTGCCGAAAGCGGATTGCAAACATTTCGAGATTCTGATGGCTTATGGAATGATCACAGGATTGAAGATGTCGCAACTCCAGAAGGTTGGAGGAATGATCCTGAGCTAGTATTGAATTTCTACAATGAGAGAAGAACACAAGCTTATAAGGCTTCGCCTAATGTAGCACATGAAGCTATAGCCAGGCTGGAGGAAAAGTACGAGGTAGTTGTTATAACTCAGAATGTTGATGATTTGCACGAGCGATCTGGTTCTACCAATGTTATTCATGTTCATGGACAGTTAAAGTATGCGAGAAGCACGATTGATGAGAGCTTGGTATATCTATTGAAAGACAAGTCAATTCATATTGGAGATGCCTGTGAAAAGGGCGGTCAGCTAAGGCCTCACATCGTGTGGTTTGGTGAAGAAATAGAAAATTATGAATTGGCGCGGAGTCATATTGTTACTGCAGGTCGTGTTTTAGTTGTAGGGACGTCATTATCCGTATTCCCTGCAGCTGGAATACTTAACAAAGCACGGTTTAATGCTGAAAAGGTAATTGTTACATTGAAACTAGAGAAGAAACCTTCTGGTTTTAAGCTATTAAGGGGTAAAGCGACCTCATTGGTTCCTTCTGTTGTTAATGATTGGTTAAGTGGTAAGGTTGTAATCTAATCGAATGTTCAATCGGGCTGGGTCTTGTTTGATGTTTTTCGAATACACATGTGTAATATTTAGATCGATGCTTGCGGAGTACGACGAGTTTCCGTCGAAGAAGTACGTTGGTATGTACAGGTATAGCACCTTTAACACACCTATCGGGGTGAAGCTAAGATCGTAACCGTGCACCGATAGCTTGATTGTTAAGTAGCAGTTGTTGAATCGTAGCTGTAAAATAACTGTTGTTGAATCGTAGGTATTTAAATTAGATACACATGATAAACTGTTGTTTAATGCTAGCTGACAGGGCAGGTTTTAGTCGTACTATAATCGCTAGCATAAAGGTTCTTGTTCGAATTTTAAGCAATTCAATGTGTTTTTTGAACACTTGAACACTTGAACACTTGAACACTTGAACACTTGAACACTTGGGGGGCGCGTTGTCTTTGCTGCCGATGAGTGTCATCGGAATGATCTTCAGTATTGTTGGAATGTTGGAATGTTGGAATGTTGGAATGTTGGAATGTAGGATGCTCCACAATTAAAGTGTGGGAAAGAGCGGATTTATGCGGCTTGAAAAGTCGCAAGCTATGTCAAAATCAAGTAACAATTGTAATATTCCAAAATAGCTAGTCACATGAACAGAGCGATACCCGGCTATATTTCTTAAATAGATTGCTATTTATACCGGAAATACAGTAAGAAAAGGAAACATGATGATACGTATAATTTTAATTTCGGCCGCAATTTTTTTGATAGTCCTATTTATTTATCAATTAAGAAATTACCTAGCTCGTGACAAAAAGATCGAAGAGTTAAAAGAGTCACGACTAGAGACGGATTTAATGGATATCGATAAAGAAATTGCCGAAGAGAAAGCTCACCAAAAAGACATAGCATCAGAAATTGATGAGATTAAGTCGCAACCAAAAAACGATAACAAGGATACGGATAAATGAATAAAGTACCAGTTAAATTAGTGGCTATAGGTTTAGCCTTTGTTGGTGTGATAGTAATATTTTTTACCGCGTTTGGTATTAATAACGCAGGACATCGAACCGTAGTTCAGTACCCTACAGGAACGTTGTATGTGAAATTCACTCCCGGTATTTTTCCTCAATGGTTTGGTGCGGCCGAAGTCTATAATGATGTTATTACATTTGATTATGATAAATCAGAGGCCGAGGATGACTCTTCAATTGATCAAGTCGGCATATCTGTGCGTTATCAAGATGGCGGCACCGGTACGGTATACGGTAAAGCGCGTTTTACCTTACCGAATGACGAAGCAACTATGCTTCATCTTCATAAGGCTTTTCGTTCTAATAGAGGGGTTTCCCATAAACTCATCAAATCTGTAACGGAAGAAGGTATGAACTTAACGGCTGGCTTAATGAGCTCTGAAGAAGCTTATGCTGAAAAACGAAGTATCTATACTCAATGGTCTAGTCAGCAAATATCAAAAGGTAAGTTTCAGACTCGTTTAGAAAAAATCGCCTCCGTCGATGAGAACACAGGAAAAACTGTGACTAAAAATATTCCTGTCATAAGTTATGGCGACGATGGATTACCCATTCACCTAAGTAGCGACCTGACTGATTACGGTATTGATGTGAACGGGTTCCAAATCACAGATTGGGATTTTGAACCAAAAACTCTACAGCAGATTGCAACAAAGCGTGAAGCTACGATGGCAATTATTACCGCTAAAGCAAATGCGGAACGCGCGAAGCAAGACGCCATCACGTCAGAAGAGCAAGGTAAAGCTAATGTAATGACGGCAAAATATGAAAAAGAAGTGGTCAAAGAGCAAGCCGTTGTTGATGCCCTGCGTGAAAAAGAAGTTGCTGTAATTGCTGGTGAAAAAAGAGTAGAAGTTGCGCGTCAGATGAAGCTAGAAGCCGAGCAAAAGAAATTTGCGGCCGTAGAGTATAAAGAGGAGCAAATACTTCGTGGCGAAGGTGACGGTGCGTATAAACGCATAGTTATGGAGGCTGATGGCGCGCTAGCTCAAAAACTTGGAACGTATGAACGAGTGATGGAGCGGTTTGCACAAGCTATAGAGAAGCAAAAGTGGGTTCCAGAAATTCAAATGGGCGACAGTGCAAGTGGAGGCTCAAACGCAATGACTCTAATTGAAATGATGGGAATTAAAGCCGCAAAAGACTTGTCGCTTGATATGAAAGTTAAAAAGTAATAACTGAAGTCTAATGGCCATTTAAGAATTGGCTGTTAGTCTTCATGCCCTCTTTTATTTTTAACTAGGCGGGGTTAGGGTTGATCTATTGCACTGACCCCGTTGATCTGTCGCGATCAACATCTATATTTATGACGACTGCACGGCTGTTTTTAATTGGCTCAGTTTTAAATAAAGTTAGATGATAGAAGAGGTTTCGAGTAAATTCTGTTGTGATTCTCGGGCAATAGCCCTATTGATCGAGGATGAGTTATGTCAGTAGACTTAGAGGAATTTAAGACTTGAGCCTGCTGATCTAAATCGAAGGGTCACAAATAGTACTGCAACTTTTTCAGGCCATTCAGCTTATGTCTGGCTTCCAGTCATGAATCCATGCTGCAATATCACTGGCGGGCATGGGTTTGGCTATGCCATAGCCTTGCGCCAAATCACAGCCTAGTTGCAATAATGCAGTGCCATGCTCAATCGTTTCAACGCCTTCTGCAAGCGCATCGCGCTTGAATGATTTAGCTAAGGCTATCACGCCCTCAACAAAGGCTAAATCATCCGCATCATTCAACATGTCTCGCACAAAGCTCTGATCTATCTTAATTAATTTTGCAGGTAACCGCCTAAGCTAAGTACGTAAGGTAAGTACGTAAGGTAAGTAAGGGATGAGTAGCCTGTGCCAAAATCGTCTAAGGCAAAATTTACACCTAGCGCCATGCAGGCATTCATGATTGTTGAAACATGATGTACATCATCTAAGGCGCTCGTTTCTAGCACCTCTTGCTCTAAATAGCGTGGTTCTACTTCGGGGTGGGCCGCTAGTAATGTCGCTAGCTTCGCCGTAAAGTCAGGTTGCTGTAATTGTGCTGCGGCTATGTTTACGCTAGTGCTTACAGGTAGATTAAGCCCTATTTCTTGCCATTGGCTGATTTGTGATAATGCGGTATCAATAACCCATTCACCCAGCTCGACACTCACGGCATTATTTTCAATTACAGGCAAGAATTCGGTTGGGTTTAACAGTCTTCGTTGTGGATGTTGCCAGTGCCCATGTATCGTGTGAGGCATCACACGATAATCTACGTTATATAGCGAAATACCTTATGTCTTACATGTCACTGTATTGTCTCATTACATATGACATAATCTTTGTCTATTTGTCGTGACTGTGCTTAGCTTGATATTTGATCCATAGATTATCTGTCTAAATGTTACTCATCCGTCATAACTCGGCTATTTAAGGAAAGGGATATACTCGACACGTAATGAATATACTACACATCTCGGATATGCATTTTGGGCCTCGTCACTGGCTTGGAAAAAATGAAGTTCTGTTAAAGAAAATAAACAGCTTTGCGGCTGATATTGTCATCAACACAGGTGACAATACGACGGATGCTCTTGAAAATGAATTTGAAGAAGCTGGAAGTTTTTTAAAATCAATTGAATGCCAGCATATTGTTTCGATTCCCGGTAATCATGACAAACGAAATATGCGTAGTGCTGATTATTTTCGTCAGTATATCGACGGCATAGAAGTCGTTCGCCCGTTAGATCGTAGTAACTGTAGAAAGAACAATATCTTTCTTGATGGCAACACTAATCATATTACGGATTATTTTACGGATATAAATTTTCTTAAAAATATAACGATCAACGGTGAATCGATTCTGGCGGTCTGTCTCGATACGAGCACACTCTATGCAGATAAAGGCTTTGTTGATGCTGAGATGCTGAGGACACTCTCTCATGCCATTAACAAGGAAAGTTACGACAGAATAATTCTTCTCAATCATCACTCTATTCTTGATACAGATTCAGACCCTCTTTTCAATTCTAGAATTGTTGTAGAATTTGTAAGAGAGAATAATATAGAGCATGTTTTCTGCGGGCATACTCATCAGTTGTCGATAATGAGATCAACCGATCTGTATCATAAGCATTCATTCACGCAATATAAGAATGGCTCCCTCTCAAGTGCCAATACTCCTAACGATACAAATATGTTTCTGTACTATAAAAACTTTGGAACTGAAGCAATGGAGATCCATGTGGTGAGGGTTATTATCGAAAATGAAAGCCTGAAGTTCAAAGAAGAAATACTTTTAAGCTGTTAAGAGTTATAAAACTCTTGCTAGAGGAGCCTGGGTGCATAAGAGCTATGTTGGGGTATATGGAGCCCCATATTTTCATATTATTGTAGTCTAGTAATATGGTGATTCATCCCGTAAAAAGTAGACCGTTAACTATGTCGTTAATATGGATGTATTTAAAATACAATCAGTCATAGGTTGTTAATCGGTGAATATTTTTTTGTTATCTAATAGTTCAATAGTTCAATAGTTCAATAGTTCAATAGTTCAATAGTTCAATAGTTCAATAGTTCAATAGTTCAATAGTTTTAATTGCATTTTTAACATCACGCTTTTAAAAATTCGCTCTAATTGAGATTTCAATTGGGGCTAATACGATCCGGAAAAGCAGATGCGATGGTTTGGCGATGACTATGTTAAATTTTCCCAAATTCAGTCGGCCTGAAGGCCGACCTACACGAGTGAATACGTAGGTTTGGTTGTAGATCGGGCTTCAGCCCGACAATATCGCGACAATATCGCGACAATATCGCGACAATATCGCGACAATATCAGCGCTCATTGAGATTCACATTTTAGTGTCGAAACCCTAAATGTTTTTCAAGTCTTCCCCAATTATTCTTGAGCTTCTGCTTATAGGATTTATTCGTGGATAGATCATTTATAGTTCAGCTTGCTTATGTCATCTATGCAGAATCAAACCGTAAGCATTACTTAATGAATGCTTATAGAGCTACATTGGTAGCCTAATTATTGATGCGCTTCGGACTTTAATCCACGGTTCAATAGTTCAATAGTTCAATAGTTCAATAGTTCAATAGTTGAATAGTTGAATAGTTGAACAGTTGAACAGTTGAATAGTTGAATAGTTGAATAGTTGAATAGTTGAATAGTTGAATTTTCTCGAAGATACCCAACCTAGCACGCTCAATACTCGGATGGTTTTCTCGTGTGTTTGCTTAGCTAAGACGATAAATAGATACTTAAAATCTAAAATCTAAAATCTAAAATCTAAAATCTAAAATCTAAAATCTAAAATCTAAAATCTAAAATCTAAAATCTAAAATCTAAAATCTAAAATCTAAAATCTAAAATCTAAAACGCCATTGTGAGTTTGCATAATGATGATGCGGCCAGATACTAATTGAATTGCCATCATAGTGAGTCATGGCTAGGTTGTACAATATACAAGAGGGTATATTGTCGGGGATTTAGGCGTGTATTTATAGATTGAATTTGATTAATACATGTAAGCGCTAGTTTAAGAGATCGTTGAACGTTAGAAATAAAAAAGCAGCTTCGTTTTGAGGCGAAGCTGCCAATTCACGTATTTACGGTATTGTTTATTTCGTTACTTTTTTCGTTACTTCAGATGAAACTTTAGCAACAACCCTGCGGTTACTGGCACGACCTTCTGTAGTGTCGTTAGTTGCGATTGGATTGATTTCACCGTAACCCTTTGCGCTGACGCGGCTAGCATCAACATTAAAATGGTTAACTAGAACGGCTCTCACGGCGTCCGCACGGCGTTGTGAAAGTGTTTCGTTATATGTGGCTTTACCGCGGTCATCGGTATAGCCCTCAACCACTACAGAGGTGTTGGCGTATTGATTCATAAAGTCGGCGACATCTTTGATCTCAGAATAAAAAGAGTCGCTGACCATGTCACTGTTGTTAGCGAACTTAATGCTCAAATCGATTGAGATAGTTTCGGATAGTGATAAAGGGCAACCTTTGGCATCGACTTTAAGTGTTTCCGCGGTGCTTGGGCAGTTGTCTAGATGGTCGGCAACGCCATCTTTATCAGAATCGATTGCGCAGCCATAAGTGTCGGTTTTAAGGTCTTTTGGCGTATTTTGGCAGCGATCTGCGCTGTCGGCTACACCGTCCATGTCACTGTCTTGCACATTAGCAGGGCTTATGGGGCGTTTTGTTTTTATAGGTTTTGAGGTGTTGCTGCGAGAACCAAATAGATATGCAACGCCTAAGTTTATTCCGTAATCATTCGAACTTTCTTCAAGGTCGTGATACGTACGCACATCTCCGCGCAATTGAAAGTGCTCGCTGATGCGTCCTTTTAAGCCAAGGCCTGCGTTGACCAAAGTAGTTTTATTTTTGTTGGAATCATTGAATTTAGTTCGTCGCTCTCCAAGGCCTGCTACGACATACGGCCGCCAATCCCCTGAACCTAAATTGTATAAGCCATCGAATTGTAGATGTTTTACTTTGAGGTCCTGGCCTGAAGTTTCAGTTTCTGTGTCTATGTCGGTGAACGAAAACTCACCCGTCCAGCGATTAGTGAAATCATAACCCATGCCAATAGTTAAAGGTGTAGTATCTTCAAGGTTGGTATCGTCGTCATATATATATTTTCCTGTAGTTGCAAAGATACTTGCAGGTCTATCTTCTGCCAATGCCGGCACGGAAATGGTGGCGATAGATAGCGCCGCTATGGATTGCGATAATAGTGTTTTCATTGCTGTTTTCATGTGTGCACTCTAAAAAGTTTATTCATTAAATTTAGATTTCTGGCGAAAATAGAGAGGCTTGAATCGCCCCGTCTTTCAAATTAGTTAGCAGCTTGTTCGAGATAATTGAGGTTTACGTCCATTTGATCGAACGGAATTTCAATACCTTTTTGATCGAATACTAATTTAACTTTTTCAGTTAAGCTGAAATATGCTGGCCAGTAGTCAGCTGTATTTACCCAGCAACGAAAGGCGAAATTGACACTTGAGCTGGCAAGCTCTGATACAGCAATAGTGGCATCCTTGTCACGGATAACATGTTCCTCCGAGTCAAGAATCTCTTGTAGGGCATTTTTAACCTCGGCGATATTAGCGCTATAGCTAACACCTATCACAAGGTCTACACGTCGGGTATTTTCGAGCGAGTAGTTAACAATATTACCACTCATAACATTTGCGTTTGAAATAATGACCGTTTTGTTGTCTGGAGTGAGAAGAATTGTCGAAAATATTGAAATTTCTTTGACCACTCCCGATGCGCCGCCAACTTCAACAAAATCGCCGACTCTGCAAGGTCGAAATGCAATCATAAGTACACCGGCGGCAAAGTTTGCAAGTGACCCCTGAAGCGCTAGTCCGACCGCCAAACCGGCGGCGCCCATAATGGCGACGATTGAAGCTGTTTGCACACCTAATTGACCAAGGGCAGCAATAATAACAAAGGCTAACATTAGATAATAAAGTATATTGCGGATAAATTGACATATTGTCGGATCGATTCCACGCGCCTTCATGGCTTTTTCAATTATTTTTGTGACCTGGTTAACGACCCATTTACCGATGACAAAAATAACCAGCGCCATAAGTATTTGTACGCCATAAACCAGTAAAAAGTTAACGCTGGTCTCCATCAAGCTTTCGATATCGATATTCATTGTGAGTTCCTATTTGTGTATATAGTTAGTAGTTGGAGAAAAATTTTGGTTGTCTTCGTTAATTGCTTTAGCAGAGATTAAGCGCGTAGCATAGATTAAGCGCGTAGCATAGATGTGAAGTCATGTGAAATTTCAGGTAAGCCGTATTTCCTTTTTTCTTGTAGTAACTTACGGATTTCTTTGCGAACGTTGTCGGAGGAATAATGACCGTTTTCCTGATAGTCAAATAGATCGGCACCTAAAAATCGTAAGAAAATCATTTGGTCGTGGCTTAATACATCGATAAGAGCCGTTAGTGATTTTATTGCGTCGGTAGTGTCGAGTGTTGTGGCTCGATAAATTGTTTCCACCAAAATTTCGATGTCTCTGCTCGGTTGTATCTCGATATCCATAGCTTTTTCAACCGAGCGCTTTACGTAATCCACTGCGTTGGTGACACGTGTGTTCATTTTCAATACTGAAATATCCATATCTGTTCCTTTGCTTTTTACTTTTTACTTTTCAATTGTCGTTAAACCTGTGTTTCTGGCCTGCGCTCAGAACACGTTTTTTGTGGCGTTATGCTGGCCTCAATGGCATTGAATTTATGTTCTTTCAATGTATCGAGCGACATATATGCACATTTGATATTGCCAACGACATCAATCGTGCATTGACTCGACAGCAATATGAGTTCGCTGTTATTACATACAATTTTATCGATGTTGACACAGTGATCGCCCGCTTGGTCGGTGTAGGTAAGGTTGAGCTTAGCGCTACCAGTAAATGGGGTTCTTGTTTCTAGCCATGCCATAATATTGTAGGTTTTCAGATACTTATTACGGTTCTTTTTCGTACGAGTGCCCATACTCGTTTCGAGCTTCGAGGCAATCACTAGGCTATACATGGGAGTGCTTTTCATTATTTGATCCTTGCTTATGGTATTCGTGCCCAATGTGGTTTTGTATTTGCCTGGAGTCGACGAGATATACGTTAGCAAAAATTATTTTTTATCGTTGTAAAACGCTGTAAAATGGTTTTGTCTGGGTGTTTGGCCGCTATCTTTGACGTCTTTACCTATCTATTACATGGTTTTACGTTTCTTTGTATGCCAGTTATGCCTAACTCGATCAAAATCCATTACTCTGTTGGAATGTTTAACTGGGAACTCTCGATAATAGTGTTCATGAAGGAGCGCTCATTATCTCCGTACTTCAGATACACGGTCATACAGTCTTAGCACTCTTAATGATGTCGCTGTATTTTTAACTTATGCTCGTTTTAATTTAGGAAACTTACGTTGAAGATTGCGCTTTTAGAAGATGACCTACAGCAAGCTGAGCTCGTGATGAATTGGCTGGAGACTGCGGGCCATATTGTGACGCATCATTCTACTGGGGAGACGTTTCTTCGCGCATGTCGGCAAGAGCCCTTCGATGTTGCGATCCTTGATTGGGAGTTGCCCGATCAAACCGGGCTTGAAGTGTTGGTCACGATGAGAAAACACGATAAACACACTATCCCTGTGATCTTTGCGACTCAACGTGACGATGAGTGTGATGTGATTGCGGCTCTTAATGCAGGCGCTGACGACTATCTTATTAAGCCGCTTCGCCGTGGCGAGTTGATGGCGCGTCTTGAGGTTATAAGGCGTAGGGTAGGTATTGAGTCTGCCAGTGAAATATTGGTGCTTGGTAGCATAGAAATCAACACCGTTAATAATGTCATTAGTGTTGATGGGAAAGCCGTAAAGGTGACACAGAAAGATTTTGATCTTGCCGTAATTATGCTGAGTAATATCGGCAAGGTTCTTTCCCGTGAGTACTTACTTCGTACAGTGTGGGGAATTGGTGTGGATTTAAATACGAGGACTGTGGATGTTCACGTCAGTAGGGTCCGACGAAGTTTAGGTATACATCCAGAGATGGGCTATTGCATAACCACTATCTATCAGCATGGTTACCGTTTAGAGAAAATTTCGACTAAAAGTGACGTCGGACAGGTCCAATTATGAATAGAATAAAATCTTACTGCAGCGCGTTCATATTTGTATTGTGCATAAGCGGTTCCCAGTTTAGCGTCGCGGCTGATTGGTTATACACCGTTAGGCCGGGAGATACATTTTGGCAACTGTGTCGTGAGTACACGACTAAAGCCGACTGTTGGCAGGTATTGCCTGGTCTAAATAAAGTACAGCGTACACGTCAATTACCCCCTGGTTACGTTATTCGGATTCCCGTCGAATGGTTGAAGCAAGCACCTAATGCCGTAACAATAACGTACCTTAAGGGAGAGGTGGCTGTTCAGTTTGAGGCTTCGGCGGAGCCGTCTTCACCGATAAAAGGTGACACCTTGCCTATTGGAGCGTTAATCACGACGGCAAATGGATACGCAAATTTACGTTTTACTGACGGTAGTATGCTGTATTTGGAGCCGAATTCTGTACTGGTTCTCGATACATTTTCGACCTTTGAGGGCCAAGGAATGGTCGATAGCCGAGTGCGGTTAAATCGCGGCTCCGTCAAGGCTCGGGTTGTGAAACGTAACCCGGCGACGAACTTCCAGATAACTACCCCTGCGGCTGTTGCGGCCGTCCGTGGGACGGAATATCGTGTGACTAGTATTGAGGGCAATGTTGCCGAAATGCGCTCTGAAGTCTTCGAAGGGCTTGTGCAGGTTGCTACACCGAACTCAGAAAAACCGGTTGCCGCGGGCTATGGTATTGCCGCTAAAGTCGGTGAGAGCCTAAAGGAGCCTCGTCCACTTTTGCTTGCGCCAAAGTTGCAATTTGATGATAAGGTAAAAATGTTACCTCTGTTGTTGAGTTGGAAGAATGTAGATGGCGCGAACGCCTACATTCTTGAGTTATTCAATGATAATACTGATGAGGAACTATTAATTAGTCGGGCAACCGTTGAGAGTAATATTGAGCTTGCTGACCTTACACCTGCGTGCTATCGCGCTCGTGTTCGTGGCCTCGACGACATAGGTTTACGTGGTTTGCCCAGCGAAAATAGGCTGTGTATTGCTCCTACCCTTGCTGTACCTGTATTACACGTTACAGCACTCGGTAAATCCTCTAAATCTGAGGCGACCTTGACTTGGGGGGCAATCGATTTGGCCGAAAAATACAGCGTACAGTTGGCTAGCGATGCTGCCTTCACAAAAATCATTCATGAAGAAAATACAGAGCAAACTGAATACGCATTTTCCAACTCTCAAACAGTGTATATTCGTATCAGTGCAGTCGGTCGAGAGGGCCAAGTGACAGTCCATTCGAATGCTTTAGAGTGGGAGCCAGAAAAAAGAAGTTTTTGGCAAGTACTTTTTGTTATTGCTTTTGCTGCCGTTATTGCCCTGTAGCATTCGTTTTTTAGTCAGTAAAAATTTTACAATGATGTAGTTTTTATCAGCTGCATAAGGTTGAAATTTGTTAAAAAGGTTTTATAGCGTTTTACGAAAACACATTCAACTTTTAGCGTTAAGCTTGTTGATGGCGTTGTTTGCTGGATTTATGATGCAAAACAAACTTGCACAAACATTAGACTGGCTTGTTTTCGATTACGCCCAAAATTTTTCTTTCCAGTCTAACGAAAATGAACTTGTTGTTATTGAAATTGATGATAAGAGCATTGCGGCTTTAGGTCGTTGGCCGTGGTCGAGGTCTATTCACGCGAAGCTTTTAGATAGTTTATTACTAGCCCAAAGCGGGCCCGTAGCCTTCGACGTTCTATTCAGTGATGTCGATAGCGTATTTCCCGAAGCGGATTTGGCCTTTAAAGCCTCGCTGTCCAGTCATGGTCGTGTTGTCTTACCGCTTCATATCGAAAAGTTGGGTTTTCAAGGGCAAGTGATAGAAATGCCTCCGGCGCAAATGTTTTATCACGCGAGTGCTGGTATTGGGCATGTTCATATTGCTCAAGATTCTGATGGTATTGCGAGAAGTGTTTTCCTAAAAGAAGGCGTAGGCAAAGCCTATTGGCCGCATTTGTCTTTAACCCTATTGAAACTTACAGGTACAACGGATTTCACGTTACCCGGCCTAAAAAACACTAAGGCCAGTTCTATAAAAATGCATACAATTGAACGTGATTTTCTAAACTATATCCCTTTGTCCGGCCATGGTAGCTCGGTAAGGCATGTATCTTATATCGATGTTTTAAATGGCGATATTTCGTCAGGTTTACTAAAAGGGAAAACGATATTTGTTGGTGCCACAGCCGCAGGTTTAGGCGATGTTTTTACCACCTCCATAGGCCCCGTATTTGGTGTCGATTTAAATGCGTGGATATATATTGCACTTCGTGACGATACGTTTATTCAGGCAGCCCCTCATTATTTATCTGTTTATCTAAATGCGATTTTTGTTTTCGTGTTCCTTCTTTTTCTTGGTAAATTAAACCCGAGAAGATTTTTTGTCTTGGGTCTTTCAAGTATCGCACTACTTTTTGTAGTGAGTATTTTGTTGCAGATTGTTTGGCGGTTGTGGCTTCCGGTAATACCCGCAGTTTTAGCGGTTGTTATATTTTATCCTTTTTGGAACTGGTTGCGTTTAGAATTGGCCTTGGGTTATTTGCGTAAAGAGTTAAAGGAATTAATTGATGTGACTAACTCCTCCTCCTCCTCCACCTCTCGCTCTCCTTCTAGCTCGCCGTCTAACTTTTCTTACAAACACTCCTCCAAAATGTATTTGACTAGTTGTATGGATTATTTGCAGAAGGTAGGGGTTGTTGATGAATGGATAATGGTTAAGAGTTCGTTAAAATCCAGTATTCCTAACGTGAGTATTGAAAGTGAGACCATCCGCTTATCCTTTGGTGAAAATGCAGTCGAGTTTTTGTTGTCTAAATCATTTCAAAAATTATTTCACGGTCAGGCTCGGCGTGAAGTTTTGTCGAAAATATTCGCTCAAGGTCTGCACAGTCAAGATCTATTTCACGGTGAAAAAAGCCGCGATGGCGTCGAGCTTATCTCGCAGACGGTATCCCATATTGGTGAGGCTAAAAAACAAGCCCTCTATAGTCAACAATTGATTTATCAAGGTTTGGCCAAACTTTCAGATGCTGTAATTATTGCGGATGTATTTGGTCGAATCGTTTTTGTAAATAAAGCATTCGCTAGGCTTACTAAGGCGACGGATAGACCTAAGAAAAACCTGTTGCAAGTGCTCGAGGGTATAGAGCTTGAAAGCAATAAGAATTGGACGGAAGTCATCAATTTACTCTACCTTGGCGGGAAATTCATGGTTGGGGAGGCGCGATGCGAATTATATGATATTGATCTTTATTTTCAGGCACGCTTGGCTCGAGTTTATGGCGACGTCAGTGATACCGTTATTATCAGTCTCACCGATATTAGTGAATTGCGAGCAGCGGAAAAATCGCGTATGGAGGCCTTAAATTTTCTATCGCACGATTTGAGGTCGCCAATGGTATCGGTGCTTGCAATAATAGACCTTTACCGGGGTGCTCAAGATGGCATAGAAGAAAAGCTCGAGCCGATAGAAAATTTAGTGAAAAAAAATCTGGATTATGCCGACAGCTTTCTACAACTTAGCCGAGCACAAGTAGTTCAAGAGTCAAAGTTTTACCTTGTCGATTTACACTCCGTCTTTGATCGCACGCACATGCATGCCATTGCGTTGGCGAAAAGTAAGAGCATTTCTATAGAAACATCTCGTGTAAATGATGATGCTTGGGTTATGGGGGATAATGACTTACTCGAACGCGCATTTATTAACATTGTGTCAAATGCAATTAAATACAGTGAGCCCGGTAGTCGAGTATCTATGGCCCTAGGTACGAATAATAATCAATGTTACTTTCAAGTAAGTGATAGTGGTTGTGGGATACCAGAAGAAGATTTAGGTAGAATCTTTGAACGCTTTTCTCGCTCAAAAAATACTGGCTCACAGAGTGGGGCTGGCTTGGGCTTAAGTTTCGTTTCCATCGTAATAAAACGCCACGGTGGTGATGTTATTGTCGATAGCAAACTTAATCAAGGCAGTACATTCACGGTTAATCTCGATCAAAAGGAGCTTTAACGTACTTCGAGTTAATTTACTTCAAGTTAATGTAATTCAGTTTTAGAATGAGTAATCAGCTTGGGTTCAAGCGCGAAGTGCATGCATTATTAATGCTGCTACTTTAGCTCTATAAGTATTTATTCATTTATTGGGTCTTTTACAATCTTAGATTCCATATTCGACGCTAGAAAATCTAAGGTCTGAAAAACTTCATTCTCACACGATATTATGGTCGCGATGGATAGTTTTTCCAAGAAGTGGACGAACATGCCTCTTTCAGCCCAACCCAACCCATTCCAACTCATTCCAAGGTTTATGCCATAATCGATTTCTGAATTCGTGCCCAGTCACAAAAGGCTCGTCGCGAGGGGGGGATGAAAAAGTCAGATTTGGCCGCTGGGTTTTGGCCTTTAGCTGTTGCAAGCAGCTCGATCTGGCGGTGCGAATATGGCTATTTTCAATCTAGTGTAGTGTCCTAAATTGCGTGCATATTATCTGGAGGGTCATTATAATACCAGCGTTCACGTATTTAACGTGATATAAATGCGGGTAAAAATATGAGAGTAGCGAAAGATATTTCCCTGAGTG
>JBLIMQ010000004.1:0-89437 GCA_047638775.1 Flavobacteriales bacterium | reverse complement strand
AAAAGGCGTGTAAGGAAATTTACGACACCGGGACGATTGTTTTTGATCAGGTATTGGGGAAATTAAATTATAAAGTGAGACCGGTCACTTCGTGAATTCCGGACGTTATTTTATGCACGTTCCTTAAAGACCACATTGTAGAATGAGAGGGCTTACTTTTTGAAAAAACTGAGTATGCGGCTGATAACGATTCGTATATAGGCCAATATAGCAATAAAAAATCCTAGGCCGCCAAGCAGCATTCCCGCGAGTACAAATAGCTCTTGTTTTAGTGAGGGCTCAATAGCGGTGCTGGCGATGTAGATAGTTATGAGCCCGACTGAAAAGTAAATAAACCCGTTGCGTAGGCGTTTGTATGTTTCATGCTGTGGGGCGGTGTAGTAATCGTATAGGAATTTTGGTAGCGTTCTTAGTGCACGGCTAAAGTTTTTTAAGCTTAAAAATAGTCCGACCTTCATCGTTTTAAAGCCACCGCTCTGCACGACTTTTATCAGAGCCTTTCGCGTCAACCCAGTGCTTACCTTCTTTTTTCCAGAAGGGGGCTTCTGTCTTAAGAATGTCGATCATGAATTCACAGGCTGCAAAGGCATCTTTTCGATGCGCGGAACTCACGCCAACAAAAACGATTTGTTCGTTTATGGGTAGTTCGCCGACGCGGTGAATAATGCGCGTATCGAGTAGCTGCCAACGCTTGTGCGCGTTGAGTTCAATTTTTTCAAGAACAGATTCTGTCATGCCGGGGTAGTGCTGCAAAAAAAATGTGGCATCAGCGGCTTGCCCGAAATCACGAACAAGTCCTACAAATGTTACGACTGCACCACTTTTCGACGCTTTTAATAATCGTTGATATTCGTCTTGAAGCGAAAAATCTTCGGTTTGAACGCTGATCATTTTAGCCGCCTGTTACTGGGGGGAAAAACGCAATTTCAGCGCCGTCTTCGATGGTATCGGCATCGTTGGCCATCCCTTGATTCAATGCGCAGCGTGTACTTGCGGCAAAGAGTTTTTCGGACCACAGTGCTCCACGCTTTGCGAGCAGCTCTTTAAGCATGGCTATGGTAAATGTTCCGGCCTCAACTTCGAGCGTTTCTTGGTTCAAACCAAAGTCTTCACTAAGGTTAGCGAAATATAAAATACTTATTTTGATGTTAGCGTTCATGTTTTTTCTCGCTGGTTCTTGTCCATAGACCCGATTTTCCGCCGCTCTTTTCCTCTAAGCGTGTGTCGCTAATGATCATGCCTTTGTCAATGGCTTTACACATGTCGTAAATAGTTAAGGTTGCAATAGAGGCCGCGGTTAAGGCTTCCATTTCTACGCCGGTTTTTCCCCGAAGTTCGCATACTGCGATGGCTTTGACGCTGGCACTGTCGTGTTCGATTTTAAAATCAACGGATACTTTTGTTAGCATAAGCGGGTGGCATAGTGGTATAAGGTCTGAGCACTTCTTAGCGGCTTGAATGCCGGCAATCCGAGCGACTGCAAGTACGTCACCTTTTGGGTGGCCGCCTTCAACGAGTAGATTAAACGCTGTTTGCCCTAAGGATATTCGTGATTGAGCTGTGGCGCGACGTTTGGTTTCGGCCTTGTCGCCAACGTCTACCATGTGTGCTTCGCCGTGCTCATTTAAATGTGTAAAACTCATAATTCTTTTTACTCGCTAATCTACGGTGTAATCATTGGTCGATACTGTGTAGGAAATGCTATGTAGGAAACACTGTGTAACATATATGGTGTAACAAATTATAGTATGAAAAAAATTGAGTGATAAATACAGTATAAAAAATATGACGATATAAATGTTGATCTATTCCGTTTTCACACCTAAAAACGGAATAGCTTCTATCTTGAGCCGCTAATTGATGTTTGTCTATAAGCAGAATTTTTCTGCACAGAGATCTAAGTAGTCATTTTTAAGCCATTAAATCCAGTTAGTTGCCATAAATAGTCAGTTGTATCTAGTGACGAAAATAGTTTCGCTTTGATTTCTCTTTGCGGCGAATCGATTATGGATGAGCACCAATTGGTATTCATTCATTCATTCATTCATTCATTCATTCATTCATTCGTTCATAGCTAGCCTCGCTGCTCAGAGATTTAAGCCGCTATCTTTGCATCACTTGAATTAGTGCTTTGCAATAAGCAAGTTCCTAGGTCTAGTAACGCAAATCTGACGATTTTCATCTACCCTCGCGACGAGCCATTTACGGATGGGCGCTAATTAAGTAAATAAGCGCTCTAAAATATCGGCATAGATGTCACTCAAAATATCCAAGTCGTCGGCTTTTACACATTCGTTAACTTGATGGATTGTAGCATTTACGGGGCCAAGCTCTAAAACTTGTGCGCCGGTAGGGGCAATAAAACGGCCGTCAGATGTGCCACCAGCGGTGCTTAATTCTGTTTTTAGTTTTGCTATCGATTGAATCGACGCAACCGCGGCTTCGACTAATGATCCTTCTGCGGTTAAAAATGGCTGTCCTGATAAATTCCAGACTAGGTCGTATTCAAGTTGGTGCTTGTCAAGAATAGCTTCGGTGCGTGCTTGCAGCGTTGCCGCATCGAGTTCGGTTGAGAACCGAAAATTGAAAACAATATCGGCGGTGCCGGGTATTACATTGGTGGCGCCGGTGCCGCTATTGATATT
This sequence comes from Flavobacteriales bacterium, assembly GCA_047638775.1. Lineage (GTDB taxonomy): Bacteria > Pseudomonadota > Gammaproteobacteria > Pseudomonadales > Cellvibrionaceae > Agaribacterium. The sequence goes on along the minus strand of JBLIMQ010000004.1, from coordinate 86,792 downwards.
AGATATCTGAAAGCTCGTTGCGGGGAAAAAGTCGTTCCCTTTGTCCCAGACCTCATTGGCAAGTTCAGTTAAGGCTGGTGTTACGCGATGAATGGGGTTGTCGGCTAAGTGTGGGTAAGCCACATGACCTTGCTTGCCTTTAACGCACAATTGGGCTCCTAAAGAACCGCGTCGACCATTCTTAATAGTGTCGCCAACCTTGGCCGTACTTGATGGCTCACCGACAATGCACCAGTCGATTTTTTCGTTGCGAGCCTCTAGGTGCTCTATTACTTTTACAGTACCGTTTGTGGCGATACCTTCTTCGTCGCTGGTTATTAGCAGCGCAATACGACCATTGTGGTTGGGATGTTTCTTAACAAAAGCTTCTATGGCCGTAATTATTGCGGCTAAGCTGCCTTTCATGTCGGCTGCTCCACGCCCGTATAGCATGCCATCGATTATGGTCGGTTCGAAAGGCGGTGTATTCCAGTCGTCTTCATTGCCTGTAGGCACAACGTCGGTGTGGCCTGCGAAAGCCAGTAGTGGGCCGTTGGTGCCACGTACGGCCCAAAAATTATCTACGTCTTCAAAGCGAAGTTTCTCGATTGCAAAACCTACGGCTTCTAATCGTTCGCACATTAAGGCCTGGCATTCTGCATCGGCCGGCGTAACGGACGCACGGCTGATAAGGTCACAAGCGAGTTTGACGGTAGGGCTTAAGGGTTTTTGGGCTAGGCTTTGATCTGACATGAGAGCTCTATCGGTTAAGGGATGTAGTTTAAGGGATATAGTTTAAGGGATATAGTTTAAGGATGTTGGTCGAAAAATATTAAATATTTTTTGGAAAAAGAGTGTAAATATTAGGGTGTCACCTAATATCAAAAGAGTGTGAACTTACCGCCACAGAATTTGCGGCGGTAAGTTCAGGCACGGAAGTTACAATGAAGTAATTCTGCGTAAGCGCTTTTAATTGTTGGCGTGAAGCTCTTCGTTTAGGGCAATTGCGCTTTTGTTTGCTTTACATTCTACTGCACCGCTAACCGAGTTACGACGGAACAATAAATCGTTTTTGCCGGCTAGGTCACGTGCTTTAACGTTCTCGACGAGCTGATTTTGGTCGTCTAATAATGCTACTTTAGATCCAGCTGTTACGTATAAACCAGACTCAACAATACAGCGATCACCTAAAGGAATGCCAATGCCGGCATTAGCGCCGATGAGGCTTTCTTTACCGACTGAAATTATAATGTTGCCGCCGCCAGAAAGCGTGCCCATGGTTGAGCAGCCGCCACCAAGGTCAGAACCTTCACCAACAACAACGCCAGCCGAGATGCGACCTTCTATCATGCTAGTGCCAAGGGTCCCTGCATTAAAGTTTACAAAGCCTTCATGCATGATTGTGGTACCTTCGCCAATATGTGCGCCTAAACGTACACGGCTGGTGTCGGCAATTCGAACGCCACTTGGAACAACGTAGTCGGTCATTTTCGGGAACTTATCAATACAATCTACCGATAAACTACGACCTGTAAGGCGAGCACTTAGCTGACGAGCCGGTAACTCACTAATGTCGATTGCGCCTTCACTTGTCCAAGCGACATTTGGAAGAATACCGAACATTCCATCGAGTTTACAGCCGTGTGGCTGAACCAAGCGATGTGAGATCAATTGCAGCTTTAGGTAGACCTCAGGTACGGATGACGGGGCAGTGTCGTCACTTAATAGGCAGGCCACTAAAGGACGCTCACTCTGAGCGAATGTCGCAACAGTTGCTGCAAGTTGCGCGTTACCGGCCGCTTCTATCGCTACACTAAGGGCCGGTATGGCTTCTATGCTAAGGGCTTGTACCTGGTTGCCTTCACCTAAACCTAACTCGCTTTTTACAGCGGCTACTAAAGCGTCACTTGGTGCGAGAACGGGCTGAGGGTAAAACACTTCTAGCCATTCACCATTTTGATTGTGAGTGCCAACGCCAAAGCCTAAGCTGTACGATTGCGCCATGTTTTGCTCCTAGGTTAAAATCTATATGATGGAAAGAGAAAGAAATAAAATTCGATTTAGATATTAAATATGCTTGAAAACTGTTCGGGTTTAAATCCAACAGATAACGATGTACCCGTATCCAATACTGGGCGTTTTATCAAGGTTGGGTTTTGTACGATAAGTTCAATAGTCGTATCGGTCATAAGCTGTTCTTGCTGGTCTTTGTTTAGTTGCTTCCACGTGGTGCTACGCTTATTGATTAATTGTGTCGGGCCTAAGGCGTCTAACCATGCATCTACGAGCTCAGGCTTTAGGCCGTCTTTACGAAAATCATGAAATGTAAATGCAATCTCGTGTTGTTTAAGCCAATTTTGAGCTTTTTTAACCGTGTCGCAGTTTGGGATGCCGTAAATAGTAATCATAGGTAACGAGAGTTTGAGGGCGTTAAGCCATAAATTATGGTCGCGAAGGATAGCAAATTCGGGGGCTTAGGTCACAAACTCTCTTGGTTTAAGTGTATTTAACTGTGTGGTAGGAGTGTAGTTTGTTGTTAGAGTCGTGGTGTATGGAGGCTATAGCGATAGCTAGCGGCTAAATGAGAGGGCTTGAGTACTTTTAGGTTTAGATCTTGAGGTATTTTTGCACAAACTCACTGCTAGGCATGGGGCGGTCGAAGTAATAACCTTGAATGGTGAGGTTATGGTTAGCTTGGAACCATAAGGCTTGCTCTTCATGCTCAACACCTTCAACAACTATGCCTAAGTGCAGGTTGTTGGCGATGTTAATTACTGAGTTCACGACTGCGGTGTCTTGCGAATTGCGTGGGACCTCATCAATGAAGGATTTGTCGATCTTGATTTTATCTACCGGTAGCCGTTTAAGATAGTTGAGTGAGCTGAACCCTGTGCCAAAGTCGTCGAGCGCAAATGTTACGCCAAGGGCTTTTAATGAGCTCATCGCAGCCGTAACATTGCTGAAGGCTTTGAGCGCTACACTTTCTGTGATTTCCATTTCTAAATGTTTTCCACTAATACCGTGCTTATTTAGGCAGGTTTCGACGAGGCCTGCGTATTCACTTTGAAATATTTCGTTGGCGCTAACGTTTACAGAAACCTTAAAGCTCGGTTCGATTAGGTCGTTATCAGAGCAGGCTTTTATAAAACCACAGACCTGGTCGAGGATAATACTGCCCACTTGGTTGATCTTGGCGCTTTGCTCTAGGAACGGAATGAAGTCACCCGGCATTACTAGGCCTTTGTGCGGATGACGCCAGCGTATAAGCGCCTCGGCCGCCACCATAGTTTGGGATTGTGCATCGACGATGGGCTGTAAGAAGAAAGTGAATTCGTTATTTTCAATTCCTTTTTGAATTTGTGACTCTATCGAAACCTGTTTAGATGCCTCTTCGGCCATTGCCGCTTCGAATACACAATAGGTATTACGGCCATTGGCTTTGGCTTTGTACATTGCTGTGTCGGCATATTGTAATAACCTGTCAGTATCTTGGCTGATGTCTGGATAGATAACGATACCTATACTAGCTCCAATCGAAAAAAGGTGGCCGCCAAATTCTACCGGCTCTTTAATGGCTTCGAGTATTTTTCGGGCTATGGCGCAGCTGTAGTCTTCTGCTTCGCTTTCGTTGTGTGAAATATTTGGCAGACTTAATATGAACTCGTCGCCGCCAAGACGGGCGAGTGTTTGTTGGGGTTCTAATAGCGCGCTCATGGTGCTAGATAGGCTGAGTAGTAGCTCGTCGCCAACTGAGTGGCCGAGCGTATCGTTTACACGTTTAAAATCATCAATGTCAATAAAGAGTAGCGCGCCGTGGCTGTCGTTGGCGATGGCTTTCTGTAGGTCGCTAAACAGGATTTCTTGTAATTGATTCCTGTTGGGGAGCTGCGTGAGTGCGTCGTAATAGGCTAGTTTTTCGATAGCTTCTTCCGCGGCAACACGGTCACTAATGTCGCTAGCGACAATTAAAATAGACTCTTCATTATTTAGCTGGAAGGGTTTGAGAGACATCTGCAATACACAAATTTGGCCTAATGAATTTGTCAGTGCTTGTTCTATTTGCTGGGGCGACTCTCCGTATTTGCGAGTGTTAACAATTGCTGCGAGTAACTGCTCGGCATCAGTCTCGTTGAGTCGATCTTGGATTTCGATTAGGTTCTTGCCTAGCATATCTTGACTGTGTCCACCGTAGAAATCACTAGTAGCTTTGTTCATCAAAATGAAATCACAGTTCGAATTAATGGCTAAAACGAGGTTTGGGCTCGAGTCGAGTACGAGCCGAAGCTGCTCTTCGCGTTGTTTTAGGTCGGCTTTCTGTGATTCGCGGTGGTTTAGAAGGCTGTTAAATGACTCAACCACGTAGCCGAGTTCGTCGTTTGTGTGTCCTTTTAAGGCCCGTATCGTGTTTTCTTTACTGTCTTCGTTATCAATAGCCGCGATACGTGAGGTTAATTGAAATAATGGGCGCGTAAGGTATAAATGATAAATAAGAATTAAGATAAAGGCGAAAACAATACTTTGGATAATACCTTTGGCTAAAGAGACGGCCGAGCGTGAATAAAAAGGTAAGAATGCTGCATGGTTATCGATAACGAGCATAAGCCGGCCGGTACCAATAATGTCCCGATGTCCAATATCTATTGCAAGCGTTCGTTCGAGGTCAATAAATCGTGCTGTCACGGCCCGTAAGCTGCTAGGAGAGGTTGTTTTGAATTCGTGGGCCATGAGTAGGCCGTCTTCGTCAGAAATCGATACTTCTTTTATTATGTCGTAAGAGATCAGGCCCTTAGCCATATCGCGTGCGAGTTCATGGTCAAGCGAGTAGATGGACTTTTGAATAGCGCTTTGGCTGACTTTTATCAGGTTTTGAATGTCGTGGTCTAAGGTTTTTTTTTGGCTAGCGTAGCCAGAATAGAGGTCTAGTAGCGCAAAAGCGAGGCCCAAGGCTATAACCACCAAAAAGCTGGCGCGAGTTAACTTGAATGATAGGCGTTGAAAAAAATCGATCAACATTTATGTATGATCTTGAGAGTAATTTATTAAGAATAGTCGGGCTATAGGATACCTGCAAGTGGGAAGATGCGCCAGAATGGAGAGTAGGTTTGCGTGATACGGGGGTATGCGCCTTGTTGCAGGCGTAGTTTTAGTTAATGAGAGTGGGTGACTCAGCGCCTAAGTGTCGAATAATGGTCATGAAGCAAAGTGGTGTGGCCGGCTACCCGCAGATATTGTTACCTGTCAGTTATGAAGAGTATGGGTTTTAATGCTTCTTTACTTCATTTGTGAACCCCATCTAAGTGTATGTGTATTACTTGTGGGTAGTTAAGCCCTCGTCTAAGGGTTGCTGCCCGTTTTTTCCCCTGCTCCCCCTCACACCTTCATTTTTTCTCGCCATACACTTTTTAGTGTTATGCATGCTTAAATTCGTTTTAACATATGGTTGTCTGGCAATTATGTGATTGAAACTATATAGTTAAGCGCTGTCCGGGATCCTCCTCTAGTATATATAGTGTCGATAATGCAACAAGTTCAAAAACAAACATTTAGCTGGGCCTTAAGTGGTCACATTAAATGGCGGGGAGTCACCGGTCCGCTATGGGAAGAGGCTATCTCCAAATCAGCCTTTATCGAACACGGTAAAGCTGAAGGTTTAAATTATTTGAATTCTAATCCTGAGCGTCAGGGCTTTGCCATTCTAATGTCGGGCGCCGTAAGTATTTATGGTAGTTGTGAAAGTGGTAAAGGTTTGTGCTTGTCTCGTTTGCGAGCGGGCGATATTTGCCCTCTAGCGCTTGGCGCGCTTATGGGTACCGTGGCTTCAGAAGCCTGTGTCCGCTCTGACACAGCTATTTCTTTGTTAGTTATGCCCAAAAGCTTTTTTCAGATGCTGTTAGCAGGCTCGGAGCCGTTTCGGGATTTGGTTTTGGGTGAATACTCCTTTTTCGCGAACGAGCTTATAAAAGTCGCTAAAGAGGTTAGCTTTTTACGTTTACCGGTTCGTGTTGCGCGATCCTTGCTGCGCGGAGTGGGGGAGGGCGACTCTATTACTCTGACTCATCAAACTTTGGCTGACGAATTGGGTACAACACGAGAAGTTGTAAGCCGGCATTTAAAAGAGCTTGAGCGACGCGGTTGGATAAAACTATATCGGGGTGGTTTAGAGCTGAAATCAAAGGATGATCTGCTCGGCTATGCTTTTGGTTAAGGCTCTTTAGTCATACTTTAGTTATGGTTTTGGTTTATTCTCGCCGTACTTTAGTTACGTTTTTCTCATATCTCGTTCGTACTTTAGTGTGTTTTTCTCGTCACCATTAGAGCTATGTCGTCACTATTATACCCATGCCGACACTTTATTTTTCCTTAGACTAAATTATTCTGAATTTCCCCGTTTCTATGTAACCGTTGGTACATAAGGCTGCGACAAATTGCCGCATGCTGTAAGCCGCTATATGTTCGTTTTACTTTGTTGTTTTTATGCTGCCTTGCGCTAGCCTAATTACAGTGCTCAACTTGATTGGCGCAATTAGTGCCCTTGTTGAATGCATAACGGAACGTTAGCAATACTTATAAACGTATAAAACACCATCTACTTTTTTTATGAGGCAATGCCGTATGTTTGGAAAACAAAGGTTTAACTTTGTTGAGTCCATAACGGAGACTTTAGGATTCAGCTTAACGCTTGCAAAGCGTTTGGTTGTCGTCTCTCTTATGCTCGTTTTAGTGAATTGTGGAGGGGACGATGATAACCCCACGCCCACACCGACACCTACACCCACACCCACACCCACACCTGCGCCGACGCCTGCACCTGTTGAAGATCTTTCAGGTTTGCGTGAACTTAATACAGACGAACTTCCAGAGGACATCGAGCTTGCTTCTATCGGAGCATTTGAAGGTGGCGCAACGGGTGGTGAGCACGATACATCACTAAACAACGTTGTTACTCTAGAAATTTCTGATGCGAAAGAGTTATCGAATAATCGCTTCAATGTTCCTACTAACGGGTCTCCAAGCCCATTGTTCGAGGCTGAACCTTTTACTCAGCAGTTCTTACGCTTTGAGGAGTTTGGTACGTCAATGCTTGCAGATGCGAATGTTGACCCCGATACGGCTTTAAGTTTACCTGTGCCAGCAACGGCAACCGGGTTCCCTAATTGGACTGATCTAGATACCTTTATGATGCAGGATATTTTTCCTGCACCAACACGCTGGGCAAATACGACCGAGACTAATCCATGGGAAGCGTTGATTGAAGGCTATATTGGCCGTGAATTAGCGAGTCCTCCTATCGAAGGTCGTCCGCCAGGAGAAGGTTGGGCTCACCAACGCTGGGATGAATTTGGTCCTGTTAAGTATTTCAAAACCGTTCAAACGGGTGCGCGTACTAACTCAGGTTTGCGTGATGCGAAGCAGAGTCACGGATATGCTTACGGTGAATTTGCCCCAGGCGGCTTGTACCACAATACTACTGGCGTAGCCGGATCAGATGGAACAACTAGCGGCATCGGCGTTAGGTTTCACCCGAATTTCCCAATTCAGGACCCCGAAACAGTTTGGACTTTTGACGGTACATTCCCGCCAAAATTGTTGAAAGCTAAGTATGGTGAACCTGTTCTAATGCGTCATCACAACGGATTACCGGTTGATGTGTCTGCGAACAACGGTTTTGGTCTTCATACCCTTACTACGCATGAGCATAACGGTCATAACCCGGCAGAGAGTGATGGCTATGCCAACGCATTTTTCTTCCCTGGTCAATTTTACGATTATCGCTGGCCTATAGTTTTAGCCGGCCATGATTCAATCAATACTGATGCAACAGATCCACGTGCTGGTAGCCCAGATGGTAACGGCGGCATCACTAAGATTCCTGGTGATTGGCGCGAAACCATGAGTACGCATTGGTTCCACGATCACATGCTCGATTTTACCGCTCAGAATGTATATAAGGGCAACGTGGCAATGATGAACTACTACAGTGCTATTGACCGTGGTAATGAGTCTATTGAAGATGGCGTTAACCTTCGTATGCCATCAGGTGACGCACTTGATTGGGGTAACCGAGATTATGACATCAACATTCTTCTTTCTGAGAAAGCTTGGGATGAAACGGGTCAGTTATGGTTTAACCCATTCAACCAAAAAGGCTTTATCGGCGACGTAATGACCGTTAACTGGTTATACAAGCCTTATATGGATGTTCGTGCTCGTCAGTATCGTTTCCGTATGCTGAATGGTTCAGTTTCTCGTTACTTCAAAACCGCACTTGTTGACGATCTTGGCGACCCAGTACCGTTTTACATGGTTGCTAACGACGGTAACATCATGGAGCACTCGGTTTACTTTGCAAATGGAGAGCTTCCAACTCACGGTATTGCAGAGCGTTACGATATTATCGTTGATTTCAGCCAGTTCGAAGTGGGCGACAAGCTTTACTTTGTTAACATGCTTCAACATAAAAACGGTATATCAACAGATGTTGTAATCCCTTTAGCTGATATTGCTGACGGTACATATAACCCTGTAACTATTGATGATGATTTAGATGGCACCGCTGACCGTTGGTCTGCTGACCCTGTTGTAGGTAGGTACATGGAATTCCGTGTTGCCGCTTACACGGGCAAAGATAATAGTTTACGTCCTGCCGACTATATCGAAGGCAAGAAAACTATGATTCCACTGCGTCGTCCTACGGAAGACGAGTTGGGAACGGCCTTGCACCGTACGTTTGAATTTGAACGTCAAGCGACAGATGAAAACCCTTGGGTTATCGAAACAGATGGCGGCAAAGGTTTCAATATGGACCCACGTCGTCTTTCTGCGGCACCTCAGAAAAACTCTAGTGGCTTAGAAGTATGGCGCTTACTTAACAGTGGTACTTGGTCTCACCCAATTCACATTCACTTCGAAGAAGGTATTATTCTGCGTCGTGACGGTAAGGCTCCCCCAGAATGGGAAAAATGGGCTCGTAAAGATGTTTACCGTTTAGGGCCGCAGCCTGATAGTGGTGTAATGGTTGAGATCGCTCTACGTTTCCGTGAGTTTGCGGGCACGTTCATGGAGCATTGTCACAATACTCAGCACGAAGATCACGCGATGTTGTTGCGTTGGGATATCGAAAACCCAGGTCAAACTTTGGTTATGCCTTCGCCTATTCCTTCGTGGGATGGTGTGAGCTATGTTGATACGCATGCGCTGCCAACGTTCCGAACTGGTGATTCTATTGGTCAATATGGTCCTGATCTTGATGATCAAGCGCTTGAGATTTGGCTGAAGGGCGCAACAGTTGAGAGTGTTAATCTTTTAGACGCTACAATTGGTGATGCACTTAACCCAACTGACGATGAGCGTGCTGTTATTAAGATCCCACTTCGTAGTGGTATAAACATTGATGCTGACGGTAATGAGACGGAAGTGTTCTTTGTTCTGCACGACATCGCTGATCGTAATCTAGCCGATGAGTTTGGTGTTGCTTGGGCGGGCGGTCTTACTGATACGCCGGTAGCCGCTACTTCTGCAGCGACCTACGATGCGGCAACGGATACTTTCACCTTTGCGGGTGATTTACCGAACCCTGTTGTTCGTGCCTTCCCTGGTAGCACTGACCCACTTAACCCATTGATTGACTCGCAAGGTCAAGAAGTGCCGGACTTTTCAGTATTACCGGATTTCGTAAGCAATGCTCCAGCGCAATCGGCTGATAACGACTACTCGCCATTACGTCGCGTTACTATCGATGGAATAGCGACTGTTGTGAATGCTTTCTTTATCCAGTGGGGTGATGAGACCTACGAGCAAATTCGTGTTGATGTGAACTGTGATCCAAGTATTCCTGGTGAGTTCCCAGATGATCCGCCTAACACTACATGTATGTATAACGGCCATGCTTGGGCGGGCAATACAGGTCATGCTGTTGAGATCAATGTTGACGCTGATGAGCCTTATGTACGCCTGAAGCTACATAAGTCTTGGACTGATGCAGGTGATTACCTACCGTACTACATCGTAGTTGATTCGTTCCCAGCAGGTCCTGCGAATGCCATGGGTGTTACTTACGTGCCTAAGCATGAATTCCTTGGCGCTGCGGCTGTTCCACTGGTGCAATTTATGCCACCGGCGCAGTTAAGTACTAACTATCCGCCAACGGAAGCTAACTCGACCGCAGGTGGTGTTGACTTAACTAACCAACTTGTTGGTGGCGGTCCTTTAGGTGGTCAGATTGGTTTGCCTTCTTACTTTATGCCAGAGCAGAACTACAGCCCAATGTGGCACATTGGTTTCGCTTGGTGGGATCTTGAAGATGGCGCAAGCGTTGAAGACATTAAAGTTGTTAAAGGCTTGGGTGAGCTGAAGCATCTTCGTGAAGAAGGTAAAATTAATATTCAAGAGTGGCCTGGTGCTAAGCCATCGCATTTTAACGGCGATACTGAAGATGATTATAACTTCACGAACCTCAACTCACCGCACGTTGTGAACTGCCCTACACCAATTACGATTGATGTAGCTCTTCATAAGGCGCGTATGTTGTCTGTTCCTAAGCAATAAGCCTCGTTAGAGACTAATGATCCACGGTATACTTCGGTATGCCGTGGATTTTTTTTGGGAGTAATAAATGGGTAAGTTTTTCAGATTTTTAAGTGTGATTACACTGTTGTTAGTAGTGGGCGTAGTAGAGGCAAAATCTCCGTGGGGGGCAAAGTATTTCCCGAATACGGCGCTTACGACTCATGATGGGAAAGAGGTTAAGTTTTTTGATGATCTCATAGAAGGTAAGATCGTAGCGGTTAATTTCATTTACACATCGTGTCCTGATACGTGCCCGTTAGAAACGGCGCAACTGGCCCGCGTTCAAAGAATTATGGGTGATCGAGTCGGTAAAGATGTTCATTTTTACTCGATAACGATTGATCCTGAAAATGACACGCCGGAAGTATTAAAAGAGTATCGCGAGCGCTTTAATGCAAACTGGACTTTTTTAACGGGAAAGAGGGCGGATGTTACCCTTCTGCGTCGTAAGCTGGGGCTGTATATTGACGGTGCTGATGACGGGCTAAATAAAAATAATCATAACGTTAGTATGATTATTGGGAATCAAACAACGGGTCGTTGGATGAAGCGATCTCCATTTGAAAACCCTTATGTTCTTGCTGACCAACTCGGTAACTGGTTAACGGGCTGGAAACCTGTTCAGACAGGCAAGAGTTATGATACCGCGCCTGAGTTGCGCAGTATGTCGCAAGGCGAACAAACATTCCGAACACGCTGTGCGTCTTGCCATTCTATTGATGGAATCGAAGATGCCAATGATTTAGGGCCAGACCTGAAAGGTGTGGTTGCTTTGCGTGATCATGCCTGGTTGGTTAAATGGTTGCGGGCACCGGATAAAATGATTGCCGATAAAGACCCTTTAGCTTTGGCTTTATTGAAAAAGTACAATAATTTGCCGATGCCTAATTTACGCTTGAATGAACAGGAAGTCGGTGATCTTATCGATTATATGGCATCGTTGGATGACGAGCCTGCCGCCCGAGTCAAGGCTGTTAAGCCAGCTAAAGCAGCTAAGCGCGAAGATATTGTCGCTGTTATGAATTCGTGGATTCGAGAAGCTCATCCTAAAGCTACCGTAAATGGCGGTTATATGACGCTCATTAATGCGAGTGGTAAGGATGTAGAGATTGTATCTGCAAGCAGTAAAGCGTTTGAAAAGGTTGAGTTTCATGAAATGAGTATGGCGAATGGTTTGATGGAAATGCGTGAGTTGAGCAACATTAAGCTTAAAAGCGGAGAGAAAATTGATTTTGCTCCTGGAGGGAAACATTTGATGTTGAAGCGCCCTAAAAACCCTGTTGTTGCTGGCGATAGTATTGATATTGTTTTGAAGTTTAAATCAGGTACAGAGCAGCTTATTTCTGTGAAAGTCGAAAAGGGCTAACGTTGAGGGCTAATGTGAGGGCTAGCTTTAAAGGGTTAGCCCTTTAGTGGCCTGAAGTGCGACTTTTTGATGTGACTTCTATATTTGACTTAAAGGTGGTCTTGAGCGATTACCTTGATCGTTTGGTTTTAAGGTGGGCTTGCGTTTAGAGCGCTATACCTAAAGAGGTTATACCTTAGGGGTGAATGCCTTAAAAGGAAGTGTCTTAAAAGGAGTGTCTTAAAAGGAGTGTCTTAAAAGGAATGCCTTAAAAAGGAATGCCTTAAAAAGGAATGCCTTAAAAAGGAATGCCCCAAAAATTTAGTCTTCAAATATGATCTCGAAAAATTAAAAAAGGCCGCTCTTGCGGCCTTTTTTGTTTTTTAGGGTTTGTGTACTTTTTTAGGGTGTTTTCGTTGCGGGTAGCAGGTGCTGCAAATGGGGCATACTGTCCCGTCGCAACCACGAGCACTGCAGTACTCCCTACCATAATAAATGATTTGCAAGTGAAGCGCGTTCCATCGACTAATGGGAAATAAACGTTTTAAGTCTTTTTCAGTTTGTGTGACATTTTTCCCTGAGGTTAAGCCCCAGCGTTGAGCGAGACGGTGGATATGGGTGTCAACAGGAAAGGCCGGTACACCAAATGCTTGTATCATAACAACGCCGGCTGTTTTGTGGCCAACGCCGGGGAATGTCTCAAGGGCTTCCATGTCATTCGGGACGACACCGTCATAGTCATTAACTAAAATATTCGATAAGTTGTAGATAGCTTTTGATTTTTGTGGCGAGAGGCCGCAGGGGCGAATAATCGCTTGAATAGCTTCAATACTCTGTTTCGCCATATCAAAAGGATTGTCGGCCAGCTTCCAGAGCTTGGGGGTAATTAGGTTTACCCGCGCGTCGGTGCATTGTGCCGAAAGTAGTACGGCAACGAGTAAACTGTAATGGTCGTGATGGTCAAGTGGTATTGGTGGGTTGGGGTACAGGCTTTGTAGCGTTTTAAGTATGTACTCCACGCGCTCGGCTTTTAATAAGTTCTTGGCCTGTGTCATAAGCTATCTGTATAAGCTTTTATTCTGTGAGCCGCTTCAATGCACTCGTCAAATGGTGCTACTAGCGCCATACGTATACGACCTTGGCCAGGGTTTCCGGTAGATGTGTCGCGCGCAAGAAAGCTTCCGGGTAGAACTGTGACGTTTTGAGTTTCAAGTAAGCCTTTTGTAAATTCCACGTCGTCGATGGGTGTTTTGGGCCATAGGTAAAAGCCAGCGTCGGGCATTTCGAATTCGAGCGAGCCTTTTAGTATCTCACACACAGCCGAAAATTTTTCGCGATACAATACTCTGTTCTCTTGGACATGCTCTTCGTCATTCCACGCTGCAATACTTGCGTATTGGGTGTGTAAGGGCATGGCACTACCGTGATATGTTCGGTATAGCAAAAACTTTTTGATGAGTACCGCATCGCCGGCAATAAAGCCAGAGCGTAAGCCGGGAAGATTTGAACGTTTAGATAAACTATGAAATACAACGCAGCGTTCGAAGCCGACACGCCCCATGTTGTCGCAGGCTTGTAGTAAGCCTGCGGGCGGTTGAGCTTCGTCAAAGTACAATTCGGAATAACATTCATCACACGCAACAATAAAGTCGTATCGATCAGCTAATGTAATTATTTCTTGTAGTTGCTCGCAGCTCGCGGTGGCGCCTGTTGGGTTTCCAGGGGTACATATAAATAAAAGCTCACAGTCTTGCCATGTTTGTTCGTCAATGAGGCTTAAGTCTGGAAGAAATCCTGTTTCTTCACAGCAATTGATAAACACTTGCTTAGCACCGGCCAGTATCGCAGCGCCTTCATAGATTTGATAGAAGGGGTTTGGCATTAAAACCGAGCCAGGGTTGTTGCTGTCGATTACGGCTTGTGTAAAGGCGAAAATAGCTTCACGAGTACCGTTAACCGGTAGAATGTGTTGGTCAGCGTGTAAAGTGTCGGGTTTTAAATCAAACCGTTTACTTGCCCACTGTGTGATCGTTTGGCGTAATTCTGCGGAACCTTTTGTTGCTGCGTAAACCGTAAGTTTGTCTAGGTTTTTTGCTAAAGTTTCGACGACAAAGCTAGGCGGTTGGTGTTTAGGCTCGCCAATTGATAGCGCAATATGCCGCAGTGAGCTTGGCGGATTGCACTGACTTTTTAAGCCTGCAAGCTTTTCAAACGGATACGGCTTTAGGAGGTCTAGCTTCGGGTTCATAGTAAATTCTATTTAGTTTTTTAATTCTTTTTCAACGTGACGGTCGAGTCGCTTGCAAATAGATTTTCGCAGGGCGGCACAGATGTCAGGGTCGCTGAGTGGGTGGCCTTCAATATCTGTAATAAAAAATACATCTTCAATGCGTTCGCCAAGAGTGGATATTTTGGCATTTTGCACAATAATGTCGTGTTCCATAAATACATGCGCGATGTTGGCAAGTAGGCTAGGTCTATCGGGTGATGTCACCTCTAGTACTGTGTGAGCGCCAACAATGTCGTTGCTAATACTTGTGCGTGTTGGAATGGCAAATTGTTTCAACTCGCGAGGCACGCGACGTTTTACTGTCTCGCTGTATTCGCCAACGAGTGAAAGCTCTTCTAGTAAGGCGCTACGAATATCTTGATAAATATTTTCGTTGTCGCCAATGGGGTCGAAGTCGTCGTTTAAGACGTAAAATGTATCAAGCGTATAGCCAGAGTTTGATTGATAGATTTTAGCATCTTGAATGATTAAATTAAGTTGCGCCAAACAACTCGTGGTCGCGCTAAATACATGTTGGGCGTTGTGAGCCCAGACAAATATTTGCGTGGCCCCTTCTTGTCGCGAGCTGGTGCTCTGGTGAATAAGGATCAAAGGCTCTTTGGTGTTGTGTTTGACGAGGGCTTCTGTGTGCCAGGCAATATCAATGTGGCTTTCGCGCACAAAATACTCTTCGCCCATACTTTCCCATAGTTGCCGCGCTTCATTTTCGTCGACACCTTTGTCGATCAGTTTGGCCATGGCCATCGCTTGAGTTTCTTCAATAATGTCATGCTTGTCGGCAGTGTTTTCTAGGCCGCGTCGCAGTGCGCGTTTCGTAACCAAGTAGAGTTCGCGCATAAGACTTGCGCGCCAAGAGTTCCATATTTCTGGGTTGGTGCCGCACATGTCGGCTACGGTAAGTGCGTATAAGTAATCTAAGCGACGTTGGTCGCGAACCTCTAAGGCAAAGTTATGAATGACTTCGGGATCTGATAGATCTTGTTTTTGCGATACATAAGACATGAGTAGGTGTTTTTCTACAAGCCAAGAAACTAGGCTTGAGTCACTACGCTTTAATCCATGAGAGCTGCAAAACTTTTCGGCATCAACTGCGCCCAAACTTGAATGGTCTCCGCCACGACCTTTGCCGATGTCATGAAATAATCCCGCGATATAGAGTAGTTCTTTTTTGGGTATGTTATTTATAACGTGCGCCGCAATAGGAAATTTTTCTTTTTCTTCTGGTAATGTAAACCGGCGCATGTTTTGAATAACAAGAAGAGTGTGCGCGTCGACCGTATAGCGATGAAATAGATCATGCTGCATCTGTCCGGATATTTTCTTAAATGCGGGCAGGTAGCGTCCAAGTATTCCGTAACGTTTCATTCGTGTAAGTTGCGTTACAAGGCCGTAATTGATTGAAAATATTTCTAAGAATAGCGCTTTGTTTTTTGGATTATCTCGAAATTTTTTCGTGATTAACTTGCGTTTATCGCGAATAAGTCGAATAGTCTCAGCATGTACGCCGGAGATGATGGGGTTGTTCCCCATTAGAACAAAAACTTCGAGTAACGCGCTCGGCTCTTTGTCGAACACATCGGGCGCAGTGACTTCGATGTAGTTTTCACGTAACTGGAATCGTTCATTAATTACAATGGCTGGCTTGTTAGTGTCGCCGTTAATCCGTTCTTCGAGCGATTGCAGTAATACATCGTTGAGCTCACGCAGGGCGATTACACGACGGTAATAACGCTGCATAAACTTTTCTACCCCTAGTCGAGCGTCGTCATCTTCGTAATTGAAAATCACGGCTAGTTCACGCTGGTGTTCGAATAACAAGCGTTCTTCTGCTCTGTTGGTGATCATGTGGACGCCGTAGCGGACGCGCCATAAAAATTCTTCACAGTTTTGAATTGTGGCGAATTCGTCTTCGGTAAAGAAGTCTTTACCTTGTAACTCTAGAATTGTTTGCACGCTGTAAAAACGCTTGGCAATCCAGTTGATCATCTGTAAATCACGTAAGCCACCAGGAGCATTTTTAATATTAGGCTCAAGGTTAGATTCAGTATTGTTGTGTTTGTTGTGGCGGCTAACTTGCTCTTCCCATTTTGCGCGGAAAAAGTCTTTTAGTGGCCACATATATTCTGGGCCACTGAGCAACTGCAATTTGTCTCGCAAGTCGTCATCGCCTGCTATACAGCGCGCTTCCATAACATTGGTTGCGACAGTAATGTCTTCGCGGGCAATCTCCAGGCATTCTTTAAGTGTGCGAACACTGCTGCCAATCTCTAGGCCAATATCCCATAAAAAAGTAATAAAACTTTGAAGTTGTTCGTCATAATTGGCAGCACTGTCGTCAGAGATTAGAATTAACAGGTCGATATCTGAACGAGGGTGGAGTTCTTTGCGGCCATAACCACCGACAGCTATTAACGCAATATCATTATTCCACTTATGCTGGTGCCAAGCGTAATGAAGAATGACATCAATAAAGTTGGCGCGTTCGTATACGAGCGAGCGAATATCTTCGCCTTCGCAAAATCGGCGATCGAAGTGCGTATATACGCCATGCAGAGCGTCTTTAAAGGTTGTTATGCAGGGTTTACTGCGTAAGTCGACTCTGAACTGTTTTTGGTTAAAGCAAATAGGCTGAGATGCGTATTCTGGTACTTGATCAACCCACATTAAAAAGACTCCTCTTTACGTGCTGTAAGTACTTCGCATCCATCTTTAGTTACCGCGAGCGTGTGTTCCCATTGCGCAGACAGTCGGCCATCTTTTGTTTCGACTGTCCATTGGTCGCTCTTAAGTTTGGTATGACGTTTGCCGGCATTAATCATTGGCTCAATGGTAAAGGTCATTCCCTCGCGGAGCTCTAAGCCCGTGTTCTTTTTACCGTAGTGCAATACTTGAGGGTCTTCATGGAAAACCTTGCCGATGCCGTGGCCACAGTACTCACGAACGACGGAGTAGTAGTTTTTTTCGGCGTGCTGCTGGATGACGCTGCCAATGTCGCCTAAACGAGCGCCAGGCTTTACTAATGCAATGCCTTTATATAAGCACTCTTGAGTTATTTCGGCGAGACGCTTGACGTGAGGTGCTGGGGTCCCGACAAAAAACATTTTGCTGGTGTCGCCGTGGTAGCCGTTGTAAATAACGGTGATGTCGATATTGATTGAATCGCCATCTTTTAGAATTTTCTTTTCGGAGGGAATCCCATGGCACACTACGTGGTTAACGGAGGTGCAAATCGATTTCGGGAAGCCTTTGTAGTTAAGCGGTGCGGGGATAGCATTTTGGGTTACGGTAATGTACTCGTGACAAATAGTATCGAGCTCAGCTGTGCTTGCTCCGGGTTTTACATGCTCTTCGATCATCTCCAGTACTTCGGCGGCCATGCGGCCAACTACGCGCATTGCTTCGATTTCTTCGGGGGTTTTGATCGTGACAGACATAAGCAAATTCTTCGGGGTTTCATGATTTGGACACGCATTTTAAACCATTGCGCGCTATAAGGCACAAGCTGTTTGCTTTTTGCGCGAGAATTATGTTTTTTATCTTGCGAGTGCGTGCGTAGAATGTGGTTTAGTGTAGTACTTGCTCTTAATCGTATTGAAAATTGATAGCTAAATTGATAGTGAAGTTGTTATTTTGATGAGCGGGTTCTTAATGGGCTGATTTTAGTTGGGTGGAGGCCAAAAATTGCTGTTAATAAGGTATGTTTTGGATAAAGATTTAATGCGAATAAAGCGAGACTTGTGTGGCTCTGATTGATATTTTGAATGGCTTGCCTATAGCGGAGTTACTGCCTGATATCGTGGCAAAGCTCGAGTTATGTAATGAATTGGTGATTGAGGCGGCGCCGGGAGCGGGTAAGACTACGGCGGTCCCCTTGGTTTTGCTCGAAGCGAAGTGGCTTAAAGGGCGAAAAATTCTGGTTCTTGAACCGCGGCGAGTCGCAGCAAGGGCCGCCGCAGAACGCATGGCAAGTTTGCTGGGTGAGCGGGTTGGTCAGCGCGTAGGCTATAGAATACGTCTAGAAAAATCTGTAAGTGCTGAAACGCAAATTGAAGTTATTACCGAGGGAATGTTAACCCGTCGGCTGCAGGAAGATCCTGAGCTTGCGGGTGTCGCAGCACTTATCTTTGATGAGTTTCACGAGCGGAGCATTCATTCCGACCTAGGTTTAGCGCTTTGTCTGCAAGGACGTGAGCTTCTTCGCGACGCCAGCGATCCTTTAAAAATTATTGTCATGTCAGCAACCCTCGACGGCGAAGCTGTTTCTGAATTGCTTGATGGTGCGCCGGTTATACGCAGCGAAGGGCGTAGTTTTCCTGTTGCTGTGTCTTACGGCTCAGAGTTCCCGTGGCGTGAAGTTAACAATCGTGGCTATCTTGTCCGGCGCGTGTCCTCGATCATTGAGGAAGTCTACCCGCAAAGCGAAGGGGATATTTTAGTGTTCCTTCCTGGCCGAGGGGAGATTGAGCATGTATTGCGGCAGGTTCAAGGCTTACATTTTGATAAATTAAAAATTTATCCTTTATACGGAGCTTTACCGTTCAAATTACAGCATGAGGCGATACAGCCTTTGGCTGAAGAGCTTCGCAATAGTGGTTGGCGAAAGCTAGTGCTGTCGACAGATTTGGCGGAGACAAGCTTAACGATTGCCGGTGTGACGGTTGTCGTGGATTCCGGTTTGGCGCGCGAACCGAGCTTTGATGTTAAAACGGCAATGACTCGACTGGATACCGTGCGCATTTCGAAGGCGTCTAGTGTGCAAAGAGCGGGCAGAGCGGGGCGTCTTCAGGCGGGTAGTTGCTTTAGGCTTTGGTCTGAATCGCAGCAAAATCAGCTGATAGCTCATGGCGCGGCTGAAATATCACATGCTGATTTATGTCCTTTATTGTTGCAGCTATTACAGTGGGGTGTTGTCGACCCGCAAGAGTTACGTTGGTTGGATCTTCCGCCTGCGCCAGCATTGGCGCAAGCACAGAAGCTGCTTGGCGCGCTGGGCGCTTTAGAGTCGGGCGGGGGCGCAGTAGGTGGGAGAGGCGGTGGGTCTGTAGATAGGGGAGTGCGATTAAATGATCACGGTCGGCGTATAGCGAAGATGCCTCTGCATCCTCGATTGGCGCATATGCTGCTGTGTTCTATTCGGCATGGCTTGGCGCCATTGGCAGGCAATATCGCGGCCGTTTTGAGTGAGAATTCACCTTCTGTTGGGCGTAGCGTCGATTTTTTAGCAAAGCTTCAGTTGTTGCAGTCGGTTGATGTTACTGGGTCGAATCGGGCTTGGCGGGATCGTTGTCGGCGTTTGTCTGTGCAGTATTCACAAATGTTACGAGGCTATAGTTCGCAACTGAAAATTACTGAGCCCTACGTCGCTGATTCGCCTAAAGGTGGCTTTGCTGAGGCCCTACTATTGACTCTTGCGTATCCGGACCGTTTGGCCGTTCAGCGGCGCTCGAAGCAGGGTGTTTACCTGCTGTCGTCAGGGCGATCGGCGAAAATTATCGAGTATCAAAATCTTTCTAAAAGTGAGTGGTTACTTGCAGTAGAGCTAGGGGGACGTAAAGGAGAAAGTGAGGATATTATCTATTCTGCAGTAGAATTTGATCGGGCACTTTTGTCTTCGTATTTACAGTTCATGTGTAAATCTCAAGATCGTATTACTTGGGTGGACGGGCGACTGCGAGCCGAGAAGGTTGTATCCGTTGGTGCAATAGATCTAAGCGTTAAGGTCATTGAGCATATTAGTGATGAAATGGTCGTTCCGTTGATTTTGGCTGAAATTCGTAAGCGTGGCTTGTCAATACTTGGGAGCTCTAAGTCATTGGAACAGTGGCGGTCTCGAGTGAGCCTTCTGGCGAAATTTGATTCGCGCTGGCCTGATGTTTCCGAGGCGCATCTCCTTTCGACTCTTGATGCGTGGCTGTCACCGTATTTAGTACGTGTTCGAAGTATGGCGGCGCTCAAAAAAATCGATTTAGCGTCAATTCTTCGTGCTCAACTCGACTGGGCCCAGTCGCAGCAACTTGAAGAGTTAGCCCCGGTACGATATCGCGTACCGAGTGGCTCGTTAATAGAGATAGATTATAGTCAGTGTCCGCCAGTGCTTAAAGTCAAGTTGCAGGAGATGTTTGGGCTCGCTGAGACGCCTTCAATATGTCGCGGAAAAGTGGTTTTGTTGCTGCATTTACTGTCGCCGGCGAAACGTCCTTTGCAGATTACGCAGGATTTGAAAGGCTTTTGGGCCACAAGTTATCATGATGTAAAAAAAGATATGAAAGGGCGCTACCCAAAGCACCCTTGGCCCGATGAGCCCTGGGCGGCCGTGCCGACGCAGTATACGAAGCATCGAAGACACGCTAGATGACACTGGCTTACACTTACTGTTGAGCATGTTCCTACGCATGTTCCTGTGCATGTTCCTACGCATATTTCTACGCATATTTCTACGCAGGTTGTTGCGCTTGTAGCTGAGAGGTTTTTTTGTCAATCTTACAGAATAGCCGAGTGTGTAATTATCATCCTTCTGTTTCTCCTGAGTGGGCGTGCGCTGATTGCGATCGATGTTATTGCGCATGTTGTGTGCCGCATGGATATTCCCCGCATTGGGGGATGTCGGGTCCGCGATGCACGCTCTGCTCGCGTGCGTTGAGTCATTTGGGTTCAGCAGTGAAAATTGCTCCATTTTGGCAAAAGCTCACGTCATTTTGGCTATTACCTATACAAAAAAGCGGCTTGATAACGATGCTTTCAGTATCTTTGTTGAGTCTGTTATTGCCATTTTTGGGGCTGGCTGGAGTGATACTGAGTTTTTTTGTCGCCTCTTATGTTTTCAAATATAGCTTTATGATTTTAGAGCGTTGTTCGTATGGGGACTTGCGCTCCCCTGGTATGGGGGAGGTGTTTGATTCCGATGGAGAGTATTTGTTCTTCAAGTTGCTTTTGTTTGTGTTCTTTTTATACGGTGCGGTGATTTGGTTTGTTGGTACTGAGGGGCTGCTCTTTTCGGCGTTGATTGGGTTGGTAACCTTTTTTATGCCCGCTATTACTGTGGCTTTAGCGGTGGAGAAATCGATTACGGTGGCGCTCAACCCTCTAGTGTTGGTTTCTTTTATTCTGCGTATGGGTTTAGTTTATGTGTTGGTTTGGGTTAGTCATCAATTTATCTTGAGCCTGTCCAGCATTGTGGCGTCCCATTTTTCGACATTGCGGCCATTTTATTTTGCGATACCCTTGTTGCTTGGTTGCTTGGTTGCTTGGTTTAACCTGTACTTTTGGTTTGTAGCAAATGCGATGCTGGGGTATAGCGTTTATGAGCGCGACGAGGCTCTAGGGCATGAAAGTTATGTTAATCAGATTGAGGGTGACGATTCTGTAGCGAGAGAAGTATTTGATTACGACCATATAGTAGCCGAGGGGCATATTCTATTGAAGGGGGAGAGTCTTGAGGCTACGCGTTTATTGATTGGTCCAGCATTGGATCTCTTTCCTGTTGATAGTACGTTTCATCAGCTCTACCACCGCGTGTTGGCTGCTCTTGGTGCAGATAAACCCTATCGTGCAAATGCGAACTTTTTGATTGAATTGTTATTAAAGTTGCGGGGCTCATCTACTGCCGCCATTGTTTTTCATCAAGCTTAGCTGCAGCTACCCGAATTTCGGCCCGTATCGCTCGCGTCCTGTTGTCAGTTTGCTCAGGTTTTAGAATTGAGAGGCCAAAAAAGTTGATTGTTGCTCTGCTTAAGGGCGTGCATTAAGGGTGCGCATCGTCGAGAGCCGAATAGCCACTATGTACCGTTGTCATATTCACTGCTGGCTCGCGTATACCGAGATTACCTTGGGGGCGAGTTAATGGCGGCAAAATTGCTAAGCTATTTACTGGAGCGTTACCCGCAAAGTGAGTTGCGTTCGGAGTGGAAGGCCATGCCGCAATCACTTTCATAAGTTAGTGGTGTAAATGATGTCGTGTATTTGGTATTCCTTCTTGCCCTCTTATACTTTACCTATTCCTTTCAATCCTTCTTTGTAGTGCCGAACTAGTGCAGAACTGGCGCCGAAACAGTAAAAATTCTTTTTATATTTACATAAATATGGTATAAAGCGCGCCCAAAATCCGTAAGTGTTCCGTTAATTTGGATACTTGCCTAATACACACATATATCGCAAGGTCTTCCTGGGTGCCTAAGCTGCTTGCAGTAAAGGTTGGAAATGCCGGATGTATGGAGGCCTAACCCTAACCACATTAAGGTAAAAACTATGCCACAAGTAAGCATGCGTGAAATGCTACAAGTTGGTGTCCATTTTGGTCACCAAACTCGTTACTGGAACCCAAAGATGGGTCAATACATCTTCGGTGCACGTAACAAGATCCATATTATAAACCTTGAGCAAACTGTTCCTGCGTTTAACGAAGCATTGCAAATTGTTAAGAAGATGACTTCGCAAAAGAAAAAAATCTTATTCGTAGGTACTAAACGTGCTGCTGGCAAGACAATGAAAGAGGAAGCTGAGCGTGCAGGCATGCCTTTCGTTAGTCACCGCTGGTTAGGTGGTATGTTGACCAACTATAAGACTATTCGAGCCTCTATTCGTCGTTTTCGCGAATATCAAGTGCAAGCTAAAGATGGTACTTTCGAAAAGTTAACCAAAAAAGAAGCTTTAATGCGCACACGTTCAATGGCTAAGTTAGAGCTATCTATTGGTGGCATCAAAGATATGGGCGGCTTGCCTGATGCGATGTTCGTAATCGATGTTGATCATGAGCGTATCGCCATTCAAGAAGCAAACAAATTGGGTATACCCGTAATTGGTATTGTTGATACTAATAGCAATCCTGATGGTGTTGACTACGTTATTCCTGGTAATGACGATGCTATACGCGCGGTTAAGTTATACGCAACGGCTATGGCTGATGCTTGTCTTGCTGGCGCCGGCGGCGACGATCAAATTCCAAATAAAGATGAGTTTGTTGAAGAGCCAGCGGCTGATGCCAAGTAGTCAGTACGCTAACTAACTTGTTTACCCGCTGACCTATGTCTTTAGGTTAGCGGTACTCCCCAAATTTCATTATTACCCCCTATTCTAAAGAGGAAACTCAAATGGCAGTGTCTGTTACTTCTGTAAAAGAGCTACGTGAGCGCACCGGCCTTGGCATGATTGAATGCAAGAACGCTTTGAAAGAAGCTGACGGCGACATTGATTTAGCCATTGAAAACCTGCGCAAAGCTTCTGGCCTTAAGGCCGCTAAAAAAGCTGGCCGTACTGCGGCTGAAGGCGTAATTGCCGTTAAAGTTGCTGATGATGCAAGCTTTGGTGTATTGGTTGAAGTTAATAGTGAGACCGACTTTGCTGCTCGTGATGAAGGTTTTTTGGCTTTTGTTGCTAAGGCGACTGATCTTGCTTTCGAAAAGCAAGCTGAAAATATTGAAGCGCTTGGTTCTGACCTTGACGATGATCGCAATGCATTGGTTCAAAAAATCGGTGAAAACATTGGTGTTCGTCGTGTAGTAGCTGTTCGTGCTACAGATGGTGTTGTTGGTTCTTATGTTCACTCGAATAGCCGTATCGGTGTGTTGATTGAACTTAAAGGCGGTAATGTTGAGCTAGCGCGAGATGTTGCGATGCATGTTGCGGCCTCTAATCCTCAGGTTGTTCGCGCAAGTGAAATGCCAGAAGACGTGGTCAATGCAGAAAAAGAGATTATTAAAGCTCAGCCTGATATGGCTGGTAAGCCAGAAGCTATCGTTGAAAAAATGATGGTTGGCCGTATTAATAAGTTTCTTAAAGAAAATAGCCTAGTTGATCAGGCGTTTATTAAAAACCCTGAGCTTACAGTTGGTAAGCTAGTTCAAGACGCTGATGCAGATGTTGTTAGCAAGGTTCGTCTTGAGGTAGGTGAAGGTATTGAGAAGAAAGAAGAAAATTTTGCTGCTGAAGTTGCTGCACAGGTAGCCGCATCTAAGTCGTAGATTTTGAATCGCGAACTAAGTTAGTGTCGGGCTATATACCAGGCGTTAGCCAGTAATCAGATCTTTCGATAAGAAGGCGGGATATATATATTCCGCCTTTTTGCTGTTAAACTTGCGCGAATTTTTTGCCAGTAAGAGGAACTCTAGATGCCGTCAACACGGGATAAAAAATACAAACGTATTCTGTTAAAGCTTAGTGGCGAACAGCTAATGGGTGAGCAGGGCTTTGGTATCGACCCCAGAGTTCTCGATAAAATGGCCTTAGAAATTGGTCAGCTGGTAGGTATCGGTGTGCAAGTTGGCCTTGTTATCGGCGGCGGGAACCTATTTCGTGGTGCCGAACTAAGTGCCGCTGGTCTAGATCGCGTAACCGGCGACCATATGGGTATGTTAGCCACAGTAATGAATGCATTGGCAATGCGTGATGCTCTTGAGCGTTCAAATATATCGTCAAACGTTATGTCTGCAATTCCAATGAGCGGTGTTGTTGAGCATTATGATCGTCGTAAAGCTGTTCGCTTATTAGAGAATGGCGAAGTTGTTATTTTCGCGGCTGGTACGGGGAACCCGTTCTTTACGACAGACTCTGCCGCGTGTTTGCGAGGTATTGAAGTAGAGGCCGAGCTTGTTCTTAAAGCGACTAAAGTTGATGGTGTGTATACCGCAGACCCAATGAAAGATCCCTCAGCTACACGTTACTCTCGACTTAGTTACGATAAAGTCCTTACTGATAAGTTGGGTGTTATGGATTTAACGGCTATCTGCTTATGTCGTGATCACAATATGCCTGTACGTGTATTTAAAATGGATAAAGTTGGCGCTTTGCTGAGGATTGTTGTCGGCGAAGACGAAGGTACGTTAATCGAGGAGACCTCATCAGATGATTAATGAAATTAAAAAAGACGCTGAAGAGCGTATGACAAAAAGCATTGAATCTTTAGGTGTTAATTTTAACAAAATTCGCACCGGACGTGCTCATCCAAGTATTTTAGACGGTGTTATGGTGTCTTTTTATGGTTCGAATACGCCGTTGTCTCAAGCGGCCAATATCTCGGTACTGGATGCGCGAACCTTGTCGATTAGTGCTTGGGATAAAACGCTTATTCCTGAAATTGAAAAAGCGATCATGAAGTCTGATTTAGGGCTTAATCCTGCTACTTCAGGTGACCTTATTCGTGTCCCTATGCCCCCGTTGACTGAAGAAACGCGAAAAGGTTTTATCAAAAAGGCGCGTAGTGAAGCTGAGAATGCGCGAATCTCTGTGCGTAATGCCCGCAGAGATGCATTAAGCACGGTTAAGTCCTTGCTGAAAGATAAAGATATTAGTGAGGATGACGATCGTCGTGCTCATGACGACATTCAAAAAATCACCGACAATTACGTTACAAAGGTTGATCAAGCCTTAGCCGTAAAAGAAAAAGACTTAATGGAAATATAAGCCCTTGAGCTTGAGTGGAGTAGCCTTGTGAGCCTTGATCCTCTTCGTCATGTGGCGATTATTATGGACGGTAATAACCGTTGGGCAAAACACCATGGAAAGCTTGGTATTAGCGGTCATAAGGCGGGTGTCGAGCGTATTCGTGATGTGCTTGAAACGTGCTGTGAGAATGGCGTCGAGTCTTTAACACTGTTTGCATTTAGCAGTGAAAATTGGCGGCGGCCTCCAAAAGAAGTCGAAGCCTTGATGGGCTTATTTTCCTCTTATCTTAAAAAAGAGGCTCGGCAGCTGGCTAAAGAGGGTGTTCGGCTTAACGTTATTGGGCGCAGAGATCGTTTCTCCAAGCGCCTTTTAAAAACAATTAACGACGCTGAAAATATCGCCTCCGAAGGGCGTTATACGCTCAATATTGCCGCGGATTATGGTGGGTGTTGGGATATTGCTCAGGCCGCGAGAACGTTAGCTGAGCAAGTTCAGGCCGGTGAATTATCACCAGAAAGCATTAGTGAGGAACTCATAAGTCAGCATATCTCTACCGCAGACCAGGCGCCGCTCGATTTATTGATTCGTACTGGTGGCGAATATCGAATTAGCAATTTTTTATTGTGGCAAGCGGCGTATGCCGAGTTATATTTTTCCCCAGCACTTTGGCCTGATTTTGGGCGTGAGCAATTACTGGCCGCTTTTGAAGAGTTTAATCAGCGGCAGCGACGGTTTGGAAAAACCTCAGAACAATTAAAAAAAGAGGCCGAGGGTGCTTAAGCAGAGAGTAATTACCGCAGTAATCATGATGTCGGCCTTTTTGGTCATTCTTTTCTTTGCTCCGTGGCAAGTATTTGCTATCGCTACTGCATTAGTGTTTCTCGTGGGCGCTTGGGAGTGGGGCAATTTGGTTGGCCTTTCCGCGATTATCCCCAAAATTCTTTATTGTGCTTCCTGTATTTTAGCCTCTGCAGGATTAGTTTGGTGGCTTCGGTCAGGGCTTGACTCTACGGCGCTTAAAAACTTACTCATATTTTCTTCTGCATGGTGGGGTCTGGCATTTTTGTGGTTACAAGCTTATCCCGCAAGTGCCGTATTCTGGAAGCCGAAAGCTGTACGGCTAATGATGGGCTGGGTGGTACTTATTCCTGCGTGGGTAGCCTCTGTTGCTTTGCATAGTCAAGAAAATGGTCCCTTATTAGTGTTGTTGTGCGTCCTTATTATCGCTGGAGCTGATGTCGGTGCGTACTTTAGTGGTAAGGCCTTCGGTAAACGTAAATTGGCGCCTGAAGTGAGCCCAGGAAAGTCATGGGAAGGCCTGATTGGCGGGCTTGTTTTTGCGGTTGTCGTTGCTGTCACATACGATTTTGTTTTTGGTCAAGGGCAGTGGCAGTTGATGATAGGTATAGCGGTTCCTTGCGCGTTAATCTCTGTCGTTGGCGATCTATTTGAGAGTATGCTTAAGCGGATGCGTGGCATTAAAGATAGTGGCGCAATATTGCCTGGACATGGCGGTGTGCTTGATCGTATTGACGGCTTAGTTGCAGGTGTGCCGATATTTTTCTTGGCAGTATTAATGACCAACTGGCATTTATAGGGCTTTTTGTGCAGTCGATATCAATATTAGGATCTACCGGATCTATTGGGCTTAGTACGCTTGATGTCATTTCTCGCCACCCTGATCGTTATTCTGTTTTCGCTTTATCTGGGTACTCTCGCTACCAGGTTTTAGCCGAGCAAGTTCTTAAGTTTAAGCCACGTTATGCGGTAATGGTTTGTGAGGATGCTGCTGGGCGATTGCGCGATACTTTAGCGGCTAGTATTTCACAAACCGAAGTTTTGTCGGGTGCTAAGGCGCTGGAATCTATAGCTTCACATGATAGTGTCGATTGCGTTGTGGCGGCTATCGTGGGCGCTGCGGGACTAGAGCCTTCAATGGCAGCGGTAAAGGCAAGCAAAAAAGTATTGTTGGCGAATAAAGAAGCGCTTGTGATGTCAGGCGCTTTGTTCATGCAAGCTGTTGAGGATTCTGGAGCGGTGTTGCTCCCGGTAGATAGTGAACATAATGCTATATTTCAGTGTCTTCCTGATGCAGTGACAAGCCTTGCCGAGGCGGGTATACATAAGCTTTTGTTGACCGGGTCTGGCGGACCGTTTCGAATCTGTGCAATTGCCGATTTGGATTCGGTCACACCAGAGCAGGCCGTCGCCCATCCGAACTGGGATATGGGTAAGAAAATATCTATAGACTCCGCGACGATGATGAATAAAGGTCTCGAATTTATTGAGGCTTGCTGGTTGTTTAACGCTAAGCCTGAAGATATCGAAGTAGTCTTGCATCCACAAAGTATTGTTCATTCAATGGTGCAGTATCGTGATGGTTCGGTTCTAGCTCAATTGGGGCAACCGGATATGAGAACGCCTATTGCCCACTGTTTAGCGTGGCCAGAGCGCATTGATGCCGGTGTGGAACCGCTAGACTTTACAGCGATAAGCTCGTTAACTTTTGAGTCACCTGATTATCAGCGTTTCCCTTGTTTAAAATTAGCTATGGATGCGATGAAAGCTGGTGGTGATATGCCGACCGCATTAAACGCAGCCAACGAAGTTGCTGTTGATGCCTTTCTTGCAGAGCAAATTGCCTTTACCGATATAGCCAAGGTTGTAAAAAATGTCGTTGAATCGTGGAACCTGAGCGAACCTCTGACTATAGCCGATGTCATAGAAGCGGATCGAGTGGCGCGCGAGTGCGCATCTGATGCGATTCAGAAACTATTACAATAGGGTTGTTGATGTTAAGTTTTTTTTCCACAGTAATTTGGTTTTTAGCGGCAATAGTTATTTTAGTGACCATTCATGAATATGGGCATTATCTTGTAGCACGTTTGTGTGGCGTTAAAGTGTTGCGTTTTTCCGTGGGTTTTGGTCCGCGTTTACTTACCTATGCCGGATCTAATGGGACGGAATTCGCTATATCGGCCATACCTCTTGGCGGGTATGTGAAAATGCTCGATGAGCGAGTTGAAGATGTTGATGAATCTGAACACCACATGGCCTTTAACCGTAAGTCGGTATGGCAGCGCATCGCTATTGCGGCCGCAGGTCCTTTTGCGAATATATTGTTAGCGTTCGTACTGTTTTGGCTGATTTTCTTGCGAGGGACGACTGGATATACTCCGGTCGTAGGTGTCGTGCAGCCAAGCTCTCCTGCGGCTTTGGCCGGGATCGAATCGGGGCAGCAAATTGTTTCTGTTGACGGTATTGCGACGGCTAGTCGTCGCGATGTTCGCCTCGCGTTAATCGATCGTCTGGGTGAAAGCGGCTCAATCGATATTGGTTTGAAATACGAAGACTCTGATAACGTTTATAAGTCGCCCGTAAACATAGTGTCATGGTTGAGTGATGTGAATCAGCCAAATCCACTTGAAGCTCTCGGTATTGGCTTTTATAGACCTGAGGCAGGAACGGTAATTTCCTCTGTTGTGCCAGACAGTGCAGCAAGGCGATCTGGCTTTGAAGCGGGAGATCGGGTTCTATCTGCAAATGGAGGTTCTTTGAATAGTTGGGCTGAATGGGTATCGACTATTCAGGATAGTGCAGGGAAGAGCTTATCTATCCTTGTTGAGCGTAATGGTCGAGAGTTAACCTTAACTCTAATCCCAGACGCAAAAACAGTTGATGGTGTGGTTATGGGCTTCGCTGGAGTTGGTGGAACGCCGGTACCCATGCCTGCAGCAATGATTATCCGTGAGGAGTACAGCGCTATTGATGCTCTTGGAGCTTCTGTCGCCGAAACGCAGTCAGCTGTCGCGCTAGTCTTTCTTTCTCTTAAAAAATTGCTAGTTGGAGAAATATCAGTAAAAAACTTGAGTGGGCCGATTGGCATTGCTAAAGTGACGGCCGATCACGCTAGGCACAGTATGTGGGCATTTGTAGAAATCCTTGCGCAGCTTAGCGTTATGCTTGCAGTATTAAACATACTGCCCTTACCCGTACTAGATGGCGGGCACATACTTTTTTGTCTTGTGGAGTGGGTGAAGGGGCGTCCTTTATCCGAAAAAGCACAAGAATGGGGTGTAAAAGCTGGAATGGCCGTGTTACTAACGATGATGATAGTGGCGTTTTATAATGACCTGCTTCGGCTATAGGTCATTAGCGGTACAGATTGTAAGTTTCGAACAAATTAGAGTGCTGTATTTTGAAAGTCTTTAGCTTCGACTATGACTTTTCGTCTAACAGTAGATTGAAGGTTCTTTTTAGCGCCTTTTATAAACATAAATAAGTTGAATCATAAGTTGCCTATGAAGCGGTTGTTGTTTTTTGTCGGGTTATTAGTCCTCGCAGTACGCGTGCATGCGGATAGTTTTACGGTGGCAGATATTCGCCTAGAAGGTCTGCAGCGGGTTTCTGCAAGTCCTGTATTCGCAGCCTTGTCTATACGTGTTGGCGACACGATTGATAGTGAAGATGTTAGACAGAATATTCAATCGTTATTCAGAACGGGCTTCTTTTCAAACGTTCAAATAGCGCGTGATGATGAAGTTCTAATCGTTATTCTGCAAGAATTGCCTGCCATTAAATCGATAACGCTCGAAGGAAATAAGGCGATTAAAGATGAACAGTTAGAAGGTATTCTTACTGATAATGATCTTACCGAGGGCGAGATATTGCAGCTTCCATTATTGCAAAACTTAGCGCGGGAACTCGAACGTACTTATATTGGACAGGCGCGTTACGGAGCAAAAGTTGACGCTAACGTAACGGATATTGATAACAATATGGTTGATGTTGTTATTGAAATCGATGAAGGTAAGGCGGCCAAAATACAGCATATCAATTTTGTTGGGAATACTGTTTTTGATGATGAGCAGCTACATGATTTATTTGAATTGGCTGAAACACATTGGGCCAAGTTTTTTTCAAGTAGTGATAAGTATGCTAAAGAAAAGTTAGCCGGTGACATAGAAACACTAGAATCATTTTACCTGAATCAGGGCTATTTAGATTTTAGTGTTATATCGTCACAAATATCGATGAGTGCGGATAAAAAATCTGTATTTATCACGCTAAACCTCAACGAGGGTGAGGTCTATAGCATTAATGAGGTAGATATTAGTGGCGACCCTATCTTGCCTGTGGCGAGTGTTTACCGCTTACTACTGTTGAGGAAAGGAATGACGTTTTCTCAAGCGCGTATGGATAACTCGTCTGAATATATTTCAACATTGTTAGGTAACGCGGGATATACCAATGCTACAGTTGAAGGTATTCCGGAGAAAACCGGTGACGGTAATTCAGTAAATCTAACCTTCTTTATCGATCCTGGTCAGCGTGTGTATGTTCGTCGAATTGAATTCTCGGGCAATACAAAAACTACTGACTCTGTGTTGCGACGAGAAGCTCGGCAGCTAGAGAGCTCTTCGGCATCTAACTCTAGAATAGAGCAGACGAAAGTACGATTAGAGCGTTTAGGTTTCTTTAAAGGTGTTGAGGTTGAAACAACACCGGTTCCTGGCGTTGAAGATCTTCTCGACGTTGAGTATACCGTTGAAGAACAAGCCTCTGGAACAATAAGTGCCAGCCTTGGTTATGCGGCTTTTTCTGGTCTTAACCTTGGTGCGAGTATCCAACAAAACAACTGGATGGGTACAGGTAAACAGGTTAATTTTGGTGTTACAAAGAATCTATATCAGACGGCGTATAACTTTGGTTACACAGACCCTTACTTTACTCCAGATGGAGTGAGTAGAGGGTTTAGTCTGTTTTACAACACGCGTGATACGAGCCGCTTAAGTGTTTCACGATACAGCGCAGATACCTATGGTGGTGCCGTTAGTTTTGGTTACCCATTTTCAGAGATCTCTAGACTTCAATTTAGCTTCGGTCTTGAGCATCAATCAATTACGCCTGGCAATAGTTTAGTACCACAAGAGATTGTTCAGACAACTCGGCTTTTCAGCCAAATTGATACCCGCTACGTAAATCAGTCGGACCTTATCAACTATGATGGTGAAGGTATTATTGAGACGCATGCGCTTACGACTGACATGCTTGCTGACGTCGAGCCAGGTTTTATAGATAAGTTTGGAACTGAATTTGATAATGCTAGTTTCAATATGGCGTGGCGTCGGGTTACATTAAATAGAGGCATACTTGCAACGCGAGGAAGCTCTCAATCACTTAATTTTGAAGTCACCGCTCCTGGTAGCGGTATGGAATTTTACAAGTTAATTTATGACGCGCAAGCATTTCGCCCGCTTGGACGTCATTTTACCCTTCGACTAAGAACTAAGCTTGGTTATGGCGATGGCTATGGAAGTATGGACGAGTTACCCTTTTTCGAAAACTTTTACTCGGGTGGTTTCGGCTCTGTACGAGGGTTCGAGAAATCGTCCTTAGGCCCTCGTGGCTCACCTGGAAGTAATTATTTAGTTCAATCTAATGTTGGTTCGATTGACTTGAATCGTGATGGCCTTGTTTCAGGCGCTGAGCTCACTGGGCTTAGTGCGTACATACTGTGTGATGACTCGTCATTAGGAGCGGTTCCTCCTGGGCAATCAAGTTCAGGTGAACCTTGTGACGTTGGGCGCCTTATGACAGGAGCCGAAGCTTTTGATGCTACCCTAAATGGGCGCTCGAGCTTTAATCAAAACTCTTTTGGTGGGAATATTCTGGTAGAATTCGGAACGGAATTGATCCTGCCTATTCCGTTTGTTGAAGATAGCCGCTCAATGCAGCTTGTAGCATTCATTGACGCAGGCAACGTATTCTCAAGTTACTGTAGAGATACACAAATAAACTGTTCGAATGTCGACTTAGGGCAGCTTAGCTCTACGGCCGGCTTCGGTTTTACTTGGCTTTCCGGAATGGGGCCAATGACCTTCAGTTTTGCTAAAGCGCTTCAAGAGAGTGAGTTTGATGATCGAGAAGTATTTAGCTTTACCTTTGGTGCAGGATTCTAATAATTTTTAACTGAGTAGTATTTTATGAAACTTAAATTTACCCTATTTGCCGTTCTTTTCGCTTTTGCGAGCCAGTCTGCATTTGCTGGAAAAACAGTTGTTTTTAACTATCGTGTTGCAATAACTAATACCGATAGTGCAAAAGGTCAGTTGCAGGCGTTACAGGCTAAGCCAGAAATAGCCAAAATGGTTGCAGATTTTGAAGGGCATAACGCTGATTTGGAAGGTCTTAGTAAAGAACGCGACTCTAAAGGACTTACTTGGAGCCCTGAGCAGCAAGCTGAATTCCGTAAAAAAGCTGAGTTCATTCAGGCGGATTTACAATTATTGCAGAAAAAAATTCAAAAAGAGCAAGAAACTGTTTTCCAAAAAATCGAACAACAAGGTGGTAAACACCTCAACGCGATTTTAGAGCAGATTATGAAATCAGATGATATTGATCTGATTCTTCCAGCAGAATCTGTTCTTCGTGCTAATACAAGTATAGATATTACGGCGAAAGTTGTAGCTGAACTAAATAAAGCACTGAAAAAGTAGAAAGAATGGCTCGCGAGAATAAATATAAACTCTCTGAACTCGCTTTAATCGTTGATGGTGAGTTTAGGGGGGATGCTGATACAGAGTTATCCTCGTTAGCCGACCTACGTGCAGCTGGTGAACAACAGTTATCTTTTTTAAGTTCTGACAAATATGAGGCGTATCTTCTCGAAAGTAGAGCGGGCGCCGTTCTGTTAAAAAATGGCTATGAAGGTGACTTCACCGGCAACACCATATTTGTTCCAGACCCTTATCTTGCTTACGCAAAGCTTAGCGCATTATTTACTTTGCGCTCTAAACGCGCCGCGGGTATCCACCCATCTGCGGTTATTGAAAGCGGAGCGAAAATTTCAGATAGTGCTGCAATAGGCCCAAATTGTTTTGTCGGTCATGATGCCGTTATCCACGATAATGTTGAATTGTATGCAGGCGTTGCTGTTGGTGAGCGCTGTGTCATTGGTGAAGGCTCTACACTTTATAATAATGTCGTGCTTTATCATGACGTTTTGCTGGGTGATAGAGTGGCGATTCATGCAAATACAACAATTGGTTCCGATGGATTTGGTTATGCTCCTTCGAAAGCGGGTTGGCAAAAAATCCATCAATTAGGAACGGTTATCATCGGAAGCGATGTTGAAATTGGTGCAAACACGGCTATCGATCGCGGTGCTATTGAAAATACGATTATTGATGACGGCGTTATCATCGATAATCAGGTACATATTGCGCACAATGTTCGGATCGGTAAACGCACGGCTATTGCTGGTTGTGTCGGAATTGCCGGCAGTACTCGTTTGGGTGAAAATTGTGCGGTTGCTGGAATGGTTGCCATTAATGGTCACATTAATGTTGCGGACAATACTGTTTTTCATGGTGGCACGATAGTCACTCGTGGTAATTCGGAAGGAGGTCAGTTTGCCTCTGCTGCGCCACTGCAGGACGTCGATCAATGGCGTAAAAATTCTGTTCGTGTTCGGCAGCTCGACAAACTGTTTCGGCGCGTTAAAAAAATCGAAAACGCTCTTAAAACTTAACACGTCTTGTTTTAAAAAATTATTACTGATATTTAATTCGACCTAGTGAGTGACGTTTTGTCCAAACTGGGTTGAAGCATTGAACTTTCCGGGGAAGTTAGCCACATGTTAGACATTTTAGAAATTCGTAAGTACCTTCCACATCGCTATCCATTCTTGTTGATTGATCGCGTTGTTGAATTAATTGAAGGTGACCGAATTGTTGCGTACAAAAACATCACCTATAACGAAGAGGTGTTTCAAGGGCATTTTCCTCATTTCCCAGTATTTCCAGGTGTAATGATTGTAGAAGCAATGGCTCAAGCTTGTGGTGTTTTAGGTTTTAAAACCATGAATAAAACGCCAGAGGACGGTTCAATCTATTTGTTTGCCGGAATGGATAAGGTTCGATTTAAGCGCCAGGTTGTTCCCGGTGATCGCATGTATATTGAAACCAAAATCATTTCCGAAAAACGCGGTATATGGAAGTTTGAATGTGTTGCGAAGGTTGATGATCAGTTAGCCGCTAGTGCGACAATACTATGCGCTGACCGAAAAGTTAACGGTTAAGTACAGTAAGTAGTATTTGAAAGGCCTGAATGCTCATTGGGACTATTCAGGTAGTTGAAATTAGTAGTGGAACGAATGCAATCTGTTTCATTGACTTGCCAATAAGGTACAGCTCCCCGTGATTCATTCTAGTGCAATCATTGATAGCTCGGCGATAATTGCCGATGACGTCGAAATTGGTCCATGGACCCTCGTTGGACCTAATGTGGAAATTGGCGGCGGCACAGTAATCGCTTCGCATGTGGTCATTAAAGGGCCGTGTAAAATTGGCCGTGATAATCGTATTTATCAGTTCAGTACGCTTGGTGAAGACACGCCAGACCTTAAATACAAAGGTGAGGATACACGATTAGTTATCGGTGATCGTAATGTAATTCGTGAAGGCGTGACGATTCATCGCGGAACGATACAGGATCGATCGGAAACTGTCGTAGGAGATGACAACCTCATCATGGCTTATGTTCACATTGGCCACGATAGCATTATTGGTAATCATACTATTCTTGTAAATAATGCAGCGCTAGCAGGACACGTTAGCGTTGGTGATTGGGCGATACTGGGTGGTTTTACCTTGGTTCATCAATACTGCTCAATTGGCGCCCATTGTTTTACGGGTATGGGAAGTTCTATCGGAAAAGATGTTCCTGCTTATATGCTTGTTGCGGGTGCTCCAGCAGAAGCAAGAAACATAAATGCTGAAGGTCTGAAGCGACGTGGTTTTTCAAAAGATCAAGTTTCTGTAATTGTTAAGGCGTTTAAAACGATATATCGACGCAAGCATACCTTGGACGAAGCTATATCTATCCTTGAAGCTGATACAGATAATTATGATATTTTAGATATACTCTTAAGTTCACTTAAGGCATCAAATCGCGGAATAGTGCGGTAAATTCCTTTTAATTCACAATAGGGATTTTCTTGGTAATGGCTAAAAATCAACTCAAGCAATTAACGCGTGTCGCGATTGTTGTTGGTGAAACTTCTGGCGATATATTAGGTGCAGGCCTTATTCGCGAGCTAAAAAAGCGTCACCCTAATTGTGTTTTTGAGGGAATTGGCGGACAGAGAATGATTGCGGAAGGCTTCCGGTCATTAGTTGCTATGGAGCGGTTGGCTGTTATGGGCTTTGTCGAACCGCTTAAGCGCTTACCTGAATTACTGAAAATATTAAAAGATCTGAAACTGCGTTATCGGAATAATAAGCCTGATATGTTTATCGGCATTGATGCTCCCGATTTTAACCTACGTTTGGAGTCGTCTTTAAAAGCTGACGACATTTACTGTGTACATTACGTTAGCCCTAGTGTGTGGGCATGGCGTAGTGGCCGAGTAAAAAAAATTAAAAAAGCGGTAGATTTAATGCTAACGCTATTTCCCTTCGAGACAAAAATATATCAAGAGAATAAAATTGACGTCGCATTTGTAGGCCATTCTCTAGCGGACGATATCCCTTTAGTGCCAAATAGGGACGCTGCGCTGCAGCGATTAGGTTTATCCACAGAGACGTCTTATATCGCACTTTTACCGGGAAGCCGAAAGTTCGAAGTTGAAAACCTATTGCCTACCTTTATTGAAGCGGCTAAAACACTCGAGACTCAACAGCAGTTTTTAATTCCATCAGCCAGTGCGAGTCGTTATAAACAAATAAAGACTCTATTGCTGAATGAAGACCCCGATCGCTTTCGTTTAATCGAAGGGCAGTCTCATGATGTTATGGCCGGTTCGAGTTTGGTGGTTATGGCTTCGGGAACTACGAGTTTAGAAGCGATGTTGTTAAAAAAACCGATGCTTATTTGCTATAAGCTTTCACCTCTATCCTATTGGATTTATTCGAAGTTAGTTAAAGTTAAATATGTTGGGCTTCCTAATTTGTTGGCAGGTAAAGGCCTGGTGCCCGAACTCTTGCAAAACGACTTTAATGTTGAGTCTGTATCAAAGGAGATGAAAGCCTTGCTAAAGGACGATGTTAAAGCGCAGTTGTATGTAGAATTTAATAATATTCATCTTTCAATACGAAAGAACGCCAGTGAAGAGGCTGCTCGTATAGTTTCTGAACGCTGGAATGAATGGAGTAGAGCTTAATGATTATTGCAGGTGTAGACGAGGTAGGGCGAGGCCCGCTAGCCGGAGAAGTTGTTACGGCGGCGGTTATTCTTCCTGTTGATCATTCGATTGTCGGTTTAAACGATTCGAAAAAGTTGAGTGAAAAAAAACGTCTCATGTTATTCGATGAGATAAGAGAGAAAGCTTTATCCTTTGCTATCGCTAGAGCATCTGTCGATGAAATTGATGACATAAATATTTTGCAGGCAAGTCTATTAGCAATGAAGCGCGCTGTTGAGGCGCTTCATATACAGCCAGATTTTGTGAAAGTTGATGGCAACAAGCTTCCAAGTTGGGATTATCCGTCGGAGGCAATAATTCAAGGCGATGGTTTGATTGAGCAAATAAGTGCGGCGTCTATTTTAGCCAAAGTAACACGTGATGAAGAGATGAAGTCGCTGGACCTTGTTTATCCCGGCTATGGTTTTGCGAAACATAAGGGCTACCCAACAAAGCAACATCTAGACGCTTTGGCAGAATTAGGTATCTGTGCTATACATCGACGTAGTTATGCGCCTGTAAAAAAATATCTTCAAGAAAATTTATTTTAAGTTACTTTTTGTAATAAAAACTTCCT
The DNA here is from genome assembly GCA_047638775.1 of Flavobacteriales bacterium. Taxonomy (GTDB): domain Bacteria; phylum Pseudomonadota; class Gammaproteobacteria; order Pseudomonadales; family Cellvibrionaceae; genus Agaribacterium. The sequence continues at coordinate 49,474 of JBLIMQ010000004.1, read as the reverse complement.
AGCTTAGGATCATTCGGTTTTAATAGTGTTGTGTAAATAGCCAAGTTACAATTCTATCTTTGCAAGAATAGTATCATCGACTATAACTAAGTTATAGGAGCCCAAAACACTCATTACGGGCTCGGGGTGAACGGATGGCTAAAACGAATTTACCAATGCGAGCAGAGGATTTTAATCCCGCAGCATGGTTTAAAAGTGTCGTAGAAACTGAACGCTTGATGCGTCGCTATATTCGGCACCCGTCATCTATTCCAATTCACTTCAGTTTGTCAAAATCGAATACTGTCGATTCAAAATCCTTGAAAGATGTAAGCCGTGGTGGCCTATGTTTTCATAGTGAAGAGTCTTTGAATATCGGTTGTCATATTCATTTAGAAATACCTGTCCAGTCTCCGCCGTTTAGCGTAGAAGCTTTGATCTCTTGGTGTACTCAAGATGAAGCCGGCGGTTATACAGTAGGCGTAGAGTTTGATGTTGATTCAACAGCTTACAGTGTCCGTATGGTTGAGCAGGTGTGTTATATCGAGCACTATCGTGCGACGGTTAAAGAGATCGAAGGGCGTGAACTGACGAGTGAAGAAGCCGCTCAGGAGTGGGTTGAAAAGTTTGCTGACATATTCCCTCATTAACTAACTCTCTATTTGAATTATTGGTTTAAATTATTATGTTAGTTTTAATAGAGCAAGAATAAAAAAAGGCCCGTCATTGACGGGCCTTTTTTTATTTATTGGTTGCAGCCTATTAGGCCGCTAATAACCGGTCGTAGCGGCGGCTTAAAAGGTCATAAAACTGTTCACGTAAACTCAGAATGGATGTTTTTAAATCGGCTATTTCTTGTTCGCTAATATCTTGTCGACCGATATAAACCTGCTTTCGAAAAAGCGCGATTTTAGCACCATATAATCGTAGTGTTCGCTCCATTGTTTTTTCACCAAGCATGAGTAGCTTTGCCTCGGAATACGAAAGTTTCTCAAATTCTCGTACTAGCTCCGTGTTAATTCTATCTAATTCTTGCTTTCGCGCCGGAGGCCAGCGTTTACCGAAGCGGGTTGACTCAATTACCAATGACGAATATTTGGCAAAACTATGGTTAACACGACCTACGTCCAAGGATATTTCTTCCAAAAGCCCCATCTTTCGCCTTTTACCGTTATTTTTTTCGAGTGGGTTTTTTTGCGCCCAATGTCGGGATAACCAAAAAGCCATAGACGTTAGGCCAATCCCTAGTAAAATTTTTAATGTAGTGTCAATAAATGGCCAGATTTCGATTCCTGACATTTGGGTATTCCTCGGTGACGGTAATTTGACTTGTTATGACCGCATAGGCCTATATATCTTAACTAAGCAAAACTTGCTCCAACATCAAATGTTTTGTATTTTCTACGAAAAATAGCCTCGGTATGGAGTGTCTTTGTATTTGTTAAATTGAGCTTTTAAAATTAATTGGCGAGGGCGAGGGCGAGGGCGAGGGCGAGGTATAAGGGGCAGGCGGACTTTGCCTCAGGGGGGGGAGCATTTAAGTTCAGGGAATTGACCTCAAACGAAACTAAAGGCCCACTTATTTAGTCGCTAAGTGAGCCTTTTTTTATCGGAGGTAGCGTTCGACGGCATCTTCAGATGGTGGCTGATACAAATTTTGCGTGCTCTTAAGAAAATCAGCGTCAGAGTTAGGGCTTTTCCACTGAAATTTTTGCGAGACAATAATCATGTCGTAAGCCGGTGTATTCGAAAACTCGGCTTCATTTAAAGCCGAAATCCCAGTACTAAGCCAATAGATAAGTGGTAATGCGCTGCTAAAAATCAGCCTATACTTTATGTTCAAGCCCGTAGAATAATAGCTTGATATATATACTAGAAGGAAAATGCATAACCCGATCAGCGCAGTACCCAGCAGTCCTCCAAAGAGTATCGCCGAAAAATTAAAGCTAATAATCGGAAGCCACAATACTCCGAGCTCTATCGCGAGCGCCGCTAAAATTAAGGTGTTGCAGTGCAGTAAAAAGTGCCCTTCGTGACGCTGTATACGAGCAATAAAGGACCAGAATAACCCATAGATCAAAATAAAAATGATGAAATAGGCGCTCTGAAGGGCGTCTTTGTATAGTTCATCACTGTAGGGCTTGTTTAGGTAGGCTTGTAAATAACCCGCTGTGGTAAGGATTAGGCTTAGTGCGATAATAAAGCTTACCCATGACCCTAGGACGAATTGAAAGCTGTCTAGTAGCGATAGTGGCAGTGCAGCTTTAACGGGGTGATTTTCTTTGAGTACCCTGTAGCGCGATTTACCGATTGTGAAAGTATCGCCGCTACTCAGATTTAAGGTTGCTCCTGTGTACGCTTTAATATTCTTCTTTGCGTGAAGCTTGTAACCATTGCGGCTATCAAGGTCTGATAGGCTAAAAACCTCGCTATCTTCGTGGAAACGTATTTCCATATGATGAGGGTCTACATATGGATCAGATATAATAAGGTCATTATCGTAGGCCCTACCGATACTTAGCCTATTTACTTGATAGTTAAATCGTTCAAGAACGTGGCCTGCGCGATCTACATGTTCAATAATCATTGCCAGCCAACCTGTTGCATAAAGTTTTCTAAAAAGCGTTCACTATCGGCTTTATTTACGCCAGAAAGCGTAAAGTGCTCCATTATGACTCGGTCATTTTTATCCAAGCTGGAGCCAATATAAAATGTGTCAAATAGCTCAGGGAAAAGTGTATAGGGACGCGTGCAATAGGATAGCTTCCGTTTGAACTTATCGTGTTCGCGTATAACGACTTGGTCAATACAACTGAAATTATCTACATCTTGGCCTCCTGCCCTATTGCCTGGCCCTGCATGGCTAAATGCTTGTGCTGCGTAACGGTAAAATGCCGATGCCGGCCAATCATCTGCCTCAATGTACCAAAACTCGTATTCAATATAACCTGAACGTAAATGATGAGAAATAAACATGCCGTCGCGGCTATTACAGCCTTTTTCGATGCGAGTTAAGTGTGTCTTGTTATTCGTGTCACTTTTTCCCCAGCAATCAATTGCGGAATGTGCTTTGCCCGCTACGAGGGCTGAACCGAGTGATTCCTGCGGCCATGGCTCCTCTAAAAGGCGCTCGATCATAGAGTGTGTAGCGCTTTGTATTTGTTGTCCGATACTTGCTTGTAGCGTTGTTAAAGGGACCTTTTCTGTGTTAATTGCTTTGATCTCTTGATCTGAACTTAAGTCCACAGGATGTTGGCTATCTTTGCGCTCGTTATGCTCAGATTCTAGCAGTGTGATCAGTTTAGATACGGGCACCAGAAACCCAACTTGATTACCGGCAGACGCAACATTAATTCCGACCACTTCACCGTATTGATTTAGCGTAGGGCCACCACTCATTCCGGAGTTGATCGCGCCAGAAAAGTGTATTTGGTCAAAAAATCGACTTTCAACTAGACCGTTATAATTCCCCTCGACGATTGTCATACCTATATCTAAGGGGTTTCCAATTGAGTAAAGTCGTGCGCCTTTTACAGGTGTTTCGCGGCTAAGCGGAATTGGGGTTCCTTTAGTTGGGAGCTTTAAAATTGCAAGATCATGAATGACGTCCAAGCGAAGTATTTCGAGCTCTTGTTCTTGTCCGTCAACTTCTATTACAGCATAATTTTCTGTAGGCTTTAGCACAGCGGAAGAGACTACATGGTAATTGGTCGCGAGTAAGTTGCCATCGTCAATGACAAATCCTGTCCCGAGGGAGTTTTGACTATTAGAACCTTTATTAACTATGCGCACCTGGTAAATTGATTGCGCGTGGTCCTCCATGGATTTTTCGGCCAAGGTTGGTTCGCTAAAGGCGTGTTGTTCAGCATAAATGTTGCTGCAAAGCCCCATAATTAGAGTAAGTAGCAGAGTTTTTCTACAGTAGTGCAAAATTCAATTCCTTATAAAAGGTACAGGTGATTATCAGCGTTATTTATTGATGCAAGCTATTCTGAGTGCTTTTATATATAGCTAGCCACCAGCAAGTTTCACCTTGAATTTCAGTGTTTCTAGCGTTTCTTTGAGTTTTTCACGGTGATCACCCTGGATTTCAATCACATTATCTTTTAATGTGCCGCCGGTACCACATATCTGCTTGAGCTTTTTTGCCAGTGCTTTAAGTGCTTTTTCGTCAAGTTCAAAGCCTTTTAGCAGTGTTACTCCCTTTCCTTTTCGGCCTTTTGTCTCTCGGCTAATCCGTATTATACCGTCACCTATATCATGATTTTGCGTTTCGGGTTCGGTTTTTATACGGCCTTGATCCGTTGAATACACTAGGCGTGAGTTCTTCATTTAGCGTGCTCTCTAAATTCAATTTGCATAATATGACATTGTCGCATAACTTAGGTCAGATCACTGTAGTAGAGTTAGGCGTCATGAATCAAGGTCAACTTAAAGCGAAGCTAAACGAAATAATATTCGGAACCGATACTCCCGCAGGTAAGGGATTCGATGTGCTGTTGATTGTGATGATACTGGCCAGCGTATTTGTTTTGATGATCGAAACAGTGGAGGGGCATAGCGAACAAACTGAGTTTTTTCTTCGTCTTGCTGAGTGGTTTTTTACGATTGCCTTTACCGTTGAATATATGGTTCGGTTTTACTGTTCGCCTAAACCCTTTAAATATGCATCCAGTTTTTACGGTGTAATCGATTTACTCTCAATTTTGCCAAGTTACCTTAGTTTAATTATCCCGGGCGCAAACTATTTACTTATCGTACGGCTTTTCCGGGTGTTACGAGTGTTTCGTATATTAAAGCTTGCTAGATATTTACGAGAAGCCAACGTACTTGTTAGGGCAATGATGCAGTCGCGGCGAAAGATTTTAATTTTCTTTATCTCCGTACTTATACTATCGACAATATTTGGTTCGTTGATGTATGTCGTCGAGGGAGTGAATCACGGCTTTAGCAGTATTCCGAAAAGTATTTATTGGACAATCGTCACCATTACTACTGTGGGGTATGGCGATATAACGCCACAAACGCCGTTAGGCCAAGTTATCGCTTCACTGGCGATGTTGACTGGCTATTCAATTATTGCAGTACCTACGGGTATATTGACCGCTGAGCTAACGCAAGAGATTCAACGTGAGCGCAATACACATCTATGTGGGGGCTGTAATAAAGGTGGTCATGAAACGGACGCATTACATTGTAAACATTGTGGCAATGGGCTCCCCTAAGGTTCACTTCTTTTACCTAAGTTATAAGGTCTTTTGTAGGCCGAGGAAGAGTTTTATATCACGGTCATATGATTCTTCAATTCTGTGTAGTCGTTAACTCCTTCGTTCGCGACCCTCACTCTCATGAGGCCGACATTTGTTGGCAATGGTTAGTAAAATGTCACATGGTAGTGTCCTTGTTACTAAGGCGGTGAATAATGGGTGTAATTTGACCTATTTGACCTATTTGACCTATTTGACCTATTTGACCTATTTGACCTATTTGACCTATTTGACCTATTTGATCTAAGTAAACAAGGGTAATACTGACTATCACTTTTATTGCGAATTACTTCGAGTCTTTAATGCGCGTCCTCTCTTGAGGCTGTTCGCCAATAATTATCGATATATGACGTCCATGGCCTGTTAAGCGATTAACACGATTTGGTAATCTATGATCTCAAAGTGAGTGTTGGTATCTTTGTGTAAAAAACTACGATTATTTGGTGTGATGTTGAGGCCAGATTTTTTAAAGAAAGCCTCTGTCTGCGACACGACTAAAGTTTGTGTGCCAATTTCGCGTCTACTTATTTCTTCGCCTGCTGGCTATGTAGCTAACGAATATCACTAAGCAATACCGCTTTCTTTATTAATAGGGCGCCAAAAGAGTATTTAGTTCCTCAGTATTGTAACCCTCCGCGCCAGTATGTTGTCCAGATTCAAAATGATGGCTGAAATGACGATAGTTGTGATTAATAAATTAACTATTTGAGTGGCGATCATTCAAATTATGTCGTAAAAAGATGAAAGATTTGATTAACCTCTATGGCCGTTCACCTCGGTTTAGATGGAGTAGCGGCCTGCGTGTTCTGGTCTATACTTGCCTTTGAGGTGTTACTCACAAGTTAAGAGTCAATTTGTTGTAGCCATGCTGGATCGACGTGCTGTCGTTCTTGTATGGCGATTTCAGTAGTTCAAAAAAGCGAGAAATTTTGCCTAAATCACCTTTATTGATGGATTTGACAATTGACAGTGGGTCGCCTGCTGGGCAGGTAGGGGCTACGAGTAGTTTTGATCTGCTTGACGCTATGCAGGTGATAATACTTGTGTTTGATCGTTGGGGCTGTGTTTCACACGCAAATAAAATGGCCGTCCAGTGGAAGCCTCAAGAGGACTTCCTGGGTAAGAGCTTCGCGGAGATTGCCGACCATTGGGATGACCCTTATGCGCGTCAACGAGAGATAACGTTGGCGTTACGGACGGGACGGCCTCATAAAGGTTCGTTAGAATCCGTTACTGATACGCAAGGACGGCGGTGGTTTCGTGTTGATAAGATCCCGACTAAAAATTCCTTGGGTGAAATTGACGGCCTATTATTGATATTAAATGATGTTAGTCAAACAGTATCAACGGCAAATGCCTTGCGTCATAGTGAAGATCGCTATCGGGCGTTTATTGCTAATAGTACGGATGCAATTTGGTGTTATGAATTATGCCCACCTGTTGCTATTAATCAGCCTTCGGAATTGATAGTTTCTGAAATACTTGAGCGAGCAGCGATATCTGAAGGGAATGAGAAGTTAGCCGAGATCTTTGGCGTAAAGCATATCGATCAGTTAATTGGCTTACGTATGCCGCAATACGGTTCTCTTACGGATAAAAATAACATTGAAGCTTTTGTCGCTGGAAATTTTCGTTTAGAGGAACAGGACTATCGACGTATAACGCGTCGTGGTGATGTGCTTTATATGCAAAGTTCGGCCATAGGGATTGTCGAGGATGGCCATTTGCTAAGGGCATGGGGGACAACGCGAGATGTTACCGAGAAGAAACGCTATCTAGATAAAATGGAGTTTTTGGCAACCCATGACTCGTTAACAGGCTTGCCTAATAGGGCACTTCTGTATCGAAAGGTTGAGGAGGCGTTCAAGAATAATCGCGCAAACTCTGACATGGCTTTACTGTTAATTGATCTGGATCGTTTTAAAGAAATTAACGATACTTTAGGGCATATAGTTGGCGATAAAGTACTTAAGCAATTGGGTCCGAGGCTAGAGCAGGAACTCGGCGATATGCCGGGAATAGTTGCACGTTTGGGTGGGGATGAGTTTGCGATATTCCTGCCAAAAATCAGAAATCACCAGCATGCTGTTGTCATGGCGCACCGTTTTTTAGATGCAATATGCCAGGCGTTTGATCTAGAGAACTTTCAAACAGAAATTAGTGCGAGTATAGGTGTGTCATTAGCGCCGCGGCAGGCGACCGATATTTCAACATTAATGCGTTATGCGGATGTGGCAATGTATCACGCAAAAACGCACTTAAAAGGTATATCAATATACGATCCCGGTTATGACTCTCACTCACCTAAACGTTTGGAGCTAATGGGAGCTTTGGGGCGGGCTATTAGGGAAGGTCAACTTTTTTTAGAGTATCAACCGAAAGTAGACTTACTCAGTGATAAGATTTACGGGGTTGAGGCGCTTGTTCGCTGGATGCATCCACAATTAGGTCGAGTGCCGCCAGCGGAATTCGTTCCTATCGCTGAAATGTCTAATATGATTTACCCGATGAGTCTTTGGGTTTTGGAGCACGGGGTGCGTCAATGCGCGCAATGGCGGGCTAAAGGTTTAGATTTGAGTTGTGCCGTGAATTTATCGGCGAGAAACCTAATGGATGACCGCATAGTTTCGGACCTTGCTCGATTATTAAAAGATAATGATGTTCCGGGTCATTGTATAGAGGTCGAAATTACAGAAAGTAGCTTAATGATTGATCCTGAACGCGCGCAAGCTACTTTAATGAAGATTCATGATCTAGATGTAGGTTTATCAATCGATGACTTTGGTACAGGATATTCTTCTTTGGCGTACTTGAAGCGCTTACCTGTGGGTACATTGAAGATAGATTGTGCTTTTGTTCAAGGCATGCTTGATGATGATCAAAATGAAATTATTGTTAAGTCGACCATTCAGCTTGCGCACAACTTGGGTTTACTAGTTGTCGCTGAGGGTGTCGAAACTCAAGACGTTTATAAGCGCTTGGCTGAAATGGGGTGTGATAACGCTCAAGGCTATTATATTGCTAAGCCTTTATCGGTTGAGGCATTGGAGCAATGTGTTGTCGCGCATGGCACGAGTTAAAGTCGTTCTTCCTCTCGCTTAAAGCGTTGTATCTCTTTCAGTTTTTGTTCAAGCTTCGCACGTGTATGTCTATCCTTATCAACAAGTTTTAAGGCATGACGTACGTGGTTTTCTGCGTTTTTATACATGCCGTTCAACATGAAATACTCTGTTCGTGCTGTATGTACTTCATATATGTGTCCCGCCAAACCATGAGCTTCGGCAAGTAAGTACCATACATATTCATCTTTTGGTCTGCGCTCAGAGTGGGCGAGCAATAGTGCCTCACATTCTGCATAACGACCGGCCTTCATTAAAATTTCGGCTAAAACAATATTCAATGGGTGAGAGCTAGGGTGGTTTTCCGTTTTTGCTTTTAGCCGTTTAATCGCGGAGTCGAATTTTTTCTCTTCGGCTTCGATTTGCGCTTTAGTGGTAATGTATAAAAAGTTGTTTGGCTCTGCGTCTAGAAGCAGATCGATGTTTTTGTTGGCGGCAGGTAAATTGCGGTTTTTCATCTGCGCAAGGGCTAAGCCATAGCGTGGAATTTCTGGGTTCCCACTGTTGGTTCGTAGGCGGCCCTCGAAGCTTCTAATGGAATGGTTTAAGTTCTTTTCGTTGTGCAACTGAGCGCGCGTTTTTATTAGTTCGAAATTTTTACTGCTAGGTACTTGTTTTTTATCGTATTGCTGCGCGCGCAATTTTGAATCGCTGATTCGTGATTCAGTTAAGGGGTGAGTAATTAAAAATTCAGGAGGCTGCTGACGAAACCGAGCGGCATGCAACATTTGTTCGAACATTGCCGGCATAGCATAGGGGTCTAAATCGGCTCTGACCATAGTTGCCATGCCGATTCGATCAGCCTCTTGCTCCATTTGCCGGCTGAAGCGTAGCTGGGAATCAATGGCGGCGGCTTGTGTTACGGATAAGGCGGCAATACCCGCATCGCCGCCGGCGGTGGCTAGTATTAAAATACTGGCAAGCATGGCGGCGATATTGGGTATTTGTTTATCTCGTCGCTCTTCGATGTTACGTGCGAAATGCCGCTGGCTTAAGTGAGCAATTTCGTGGGCCAATATCGATGCGAACTGCTCTTCGGTTTGAGAGTAGTTAAATAATCCCGTATTAACACCGATTACGCCACCAGGGACGGCAAAGGCATTTAATGCCGGGTTATCAACAACTAATATGTCTAAACGTTTATCTTCTAAGTCGCTGTAGTTGGCCAGTGTTCGGGTTAGGTTTTCGATATATTCCTGTATGAACGGGTCTTGGGTTGTCGATACTTGAGCGCGAAACATTCGCTGCCAGCGCTGCCCGAGGTCGTATTCTTGAGCGGCGGTTACAAGCCCCCCCCCGGACGCGCCTAAATCAGGTAGCTGTAGGTCGCCTGCGCTAGCGGAAATGGCAATATGTAAGGCCATTATGAAGCCTAAGGTTCTAAACATAATCGAGGTGCGTATGGCCATAGGTATAATATAGGAGACTCTATCTCCGCTTGGTTCTGTTTCAGTTACAGTCAAAGTAGTTACAGTCAAACTTTAATAAAGTTGACGTAATTACAACTTAAGCTAGTTCAGTTTACGTCATCAGTATAAGGTCGGTCATCCGATTCAAGTCGAATAGTACACTAAATTATGGTGGCGGCTCAGCTATGTAGTTCCGGCTAGGCGCACGATTCGTATTTTCGTGACATAATCGCTAATACAACTTTGACCACACTTTTGTACAATAATTTACTGTTTTAGGAAAAATAAATGCTAATAGTCTTTCGACGTTGGATGGAACGCTATTTTGCTGATGAAGAGGCTGTACTCGTCGCTGTTTTATTGGCCTTGAGTATTGGCATTATTGTTACGATTGGCGATGTGCTGGCACCTATGATTTCAGCATTAATAATTGCCTTCCTGATGCAGGGCGTCGTGGCGCGATTAAAATCTTGGGGCGCCTCACATATACTCGCGGTTAGCTTGGCATTTCTTCTGTTGGCTGGGAGTATCGTCGTTAGCTTAGTGTATTTTCTACCTGCAATCTGGCATCAAGCGAGCAACTTACTAGGCGAAACGCCACGTATGCTCAAGCAAGGGCAGGACCTAATGCTACTGCTGCCTGAACGTTACCCAGCACTGGTCTCAGAGGATCAGGTTCGCGAACTTATTGAGGTCCTGCGAGCGCGCCTTGGTGCAATCGGACAAAAAGCGCTATCGGTATCGTTGGCTCAACTCCCGGTTATTGTTGCGGCTCTTATCTATCTTGTTCTTGTGCCCATTCTTGTCTTCTTCTTCTTAAAAGATAGTAATCTCATGTTAGCTTGGGTGAGTAATATGCTGCCACGAGAGCGCCCTGTTATGCAGCAGATATGGCGTGAAATGAATCAACAAATCGCTAATTACGTTCGCGGTAAAGCGATTGAAATTCTTATCGTTGCTTGCGTCTCGAGTATTTGCTTTAGTTTGCTTGAGTTGAAATATGCTTTGTTGCTCGGTTTGGCCGTTGGACTTTCGGTATTAGTGCCGTATATCGGGGCCGCTGTAGCAACCGTGCCGGTGGCGTTAATAGGCTTTTTCCAGTGGGGCTGGTCGACTGAGTTTTTATACGTTATGGTCGCGTATGGTGTGATTCAGGCGCTAGATGGCAATGTGTTGGTGCCCTTGCTGTTTTCAGAGGCGGTGAAAATGCATGCTGTAGCCATTATTCTCGCAGTGCTGGTATTTGGGGGCTTGTGGGGCTTTTGGGGGGTGTTTTTTGCGATACCTTTGGCTACGCTTTGTAAGGCCGTCTTGAACGCCTGGCCGACGACAGCCAAAATGCGCGAAAATATCGCTATAGCAGAAGATGCGCCGTTAATTGACTCTTAATCGATACTTTCGCTGCAATATAACGAAATTTGCCGCATTTTGGGGCATTTCGACTTGAAGTTTTATCGAACCCTATGAAAGCTCGACTGGTAAATATTACACCGAATGTGTAGAATCTGGGCGCTTTGAATGTGGGTCTGTATCAATACGACACATATTGCGCATCGGCAGTGGCCACAACATCCCACCCGAATGTACCTGACAAAATCAAGCGTGTTTGTCTGCGCAATCTTCAACGAAATTTAAGTTTAGGAGTTCAAAAGACTCCTAGAGTGTTATTTTTATTTAAAATCTGGGCACTTACCCAGCTTGATCTAGGAGGCTTTAATGCCAGACGAATCTGATGCTATCGAAACTCAAGAATGGGTGGAAGCTCTCGAATCGGTAATACGACATAACGGTCCTGAACGGGCGTCCTTCCTGTTGACTCAATTAGCTAGCACCGCGACAAATTCCGGTGTTCGTCTTCCCTCTGCGATAACGACATCTTACTGCAATACGATTGCACCAAAAGATGAAAAACGTATGCAGGGTGATCAACACCTAGAGCGCATTATCCGGTCTCTTGTGCGTTGGAACGCTATTGCGATGGTTGTACGGGCAAATGATAATGACGATGGTCTTGGTGGACATATTTCGTCGTTTTCTTCCTCTGCGACACTTTATGATGTGGGCTTTAACCACTTCTTCCGTGGCGATAAAGGTGACGGTTCTGGCGATCTTATTTATTTTCAAGGTCACATTTCTCCCGGCATCTACTCTCGCTCCTTTTTAGAAGGGCGTATTAGTGAAGAACAGCTCGATGGTTTCCGTCGCGAAGTTGATGGTGGTGGTCTGTCTTCTTACCCGCATCCATGGTTGATGCCGGATTACTGGCAGTTCCCAACAGTATCTATGGGCTTAGGTCCGATTACGTCTATTTACCAAGCGCATGTCATGAAATATATGGATGCGCGCGGAATGGCTCCTCGCGGTGATCGTAAGGTCTGGGCATTTTTGGGGGATGGCGAATGTGATGAGCCAGAAACTTTAGGTGCAATCTCTCTTGCGGGTCGTGAGAATCTTGATAATCTGATTTTTGTCATTAACTGTAATCTGCAGCGCCTTGATGGCCCTGTGCGTGGTAACGGTAAGATCATTCAAGAGCTTGAAGGTGTTTTCCGTGGCGCCGGCTGGAATGTTATTAAAGTAGTATGGGGCAGTGGTTGGGACCCGCTCCTAGAGCGCGATACGACTGGCCTATTGCAGAAGCGCATGGACGAAGTCTGTGACGGTGAGCTACAAAACTATAAAGCAAATGGCGGCGCATATACTCGCGAGCATTTCTTTGGTAAATACCCAGAGTTACTTGAACTCGTCAAAGATATGAGCGACGCTGAAATCTTTGCGCTTCAGCGTGGTGGACATGATCCGCAAAAAGTTTACGCGGCATACCATGCAGCCAGTAATCATACAAAACAGCCAAGTGTGATCTTAGCTCAAACCGTTAAAGGTTATGGCTTAGGCAAAGGTGGCGAATCAGCGAATATTGCTCACAACGTTAAAAAAATGGGCTACGACGATTTAATTCAATTCCGTGATCGTTTCCATATTCCAATATCGGATGAAGATATCAAGTCAGTGACATACTTCCGTCCGGCACCTGATTCCCCAGAAATTAAATATCTACAGGAGCGTCGTCAAGCTTTAGGTGGATATCTGCCTGCACGTGAACCTGATTTTACGGCGTTAGATGTTCCGAGCATAGACTCGTTTAAAGCGCTGCTGAAATCTACAGGTGAACGTACTGCATCTACCACTAAATCTTTTGTTCGCTATTTGTCTACTTTAGCCAAAGATAAGAAAATTGGTGCACAAGTTGTACCCATTGTTCCTGACGAAGCACGTACCTTTGGTATGGAAGGCATGTTCCGTCAATTGGGCATCTATAGTGCCGCTGGTCAAAAGTATGTTCCACATGACCACGAACAAATGATGTATTACAAGGAAGACGAAAAAGGTCAAATCCTTGAAGAAGGAATTAATGAAGCGGGAGCAATGTCCGCGTGGATTGCAGCAGCAACGGCCTACAGTACCTATCGTAAGCCGATGATTCCGTTCTATGTTTACTATTCTATGTTTGGCTTTCAGCGTATTGGTGATTTGGCATGGTTGGCTGGTGACGCTCAAGCTCGAGGCTTCTTAATTGGTGCCACGGCCGGTCGTACAACACTAAACGGCGAAGGCTTGCAGCATCAGGATGGACACAGTCACTTAATGGCGAACACCATTCCAAACTGTCGTTCATACGACCCTACATATGGTTACGAGGTTGCGGTGATTATTACCGACGGCCTGCAACGTATGTTTGCTGAAAAAGAAAACGTGTTTTATTACCTAACCACAATGACCGAAGAGTACGTGCATCCGGATATGCCTGTAGGTGCTGAAGACGGCATTATTAAGGGTATCTATAAGCTTAAAGACGCGAAAAAGAACGTTAAGAAAAAACGGGTTCAGTTAATGGGCTCTGGTTCTATATTGCGCGAAGTTGAATTTGCTGCAGAGCTGTTGCGAGAAGATTGGGGTGTTGAGTCTGATATTTGGAGTGTGACAAGCGTTAATGAGCTTGCGCGTGACGGGCAAAAAGCGGATCGTTGGAATTTGCTCCACTCAACTGAAACAGCTCAAAAGCCGTATATCACTGAAGTATTAGAGGGCGCTGAAGGGCCTTTTATTATTGCCACTGATTATGTTAAAACCTATACCGAGCAGCTACGTCCTTACATTCCCGGTCGTTACACTGTATTGGGTACCGACGGTTTTGGTCGCAGTGATTCACGTGCTAAGTTACGAGAATTCTTTGAGGTTAACCGTTACTTCGTTACACTCTCGGCGCTTAAATCACTTGCGGATGACGGCAAAATTGACGTAAGTACTGTTGTTGATGCCATGAAGAAGTACGGTATTAGTGCCGATAAAATTGACCCAATGACGGTATAAGGAGCGAGATTTATGGCTATTGAGCAAATTCTAGTTCCCGATATTGGTGGGGCAGAAAGCGTAGATGTAATTGAAGTTTGTGTTGCTGTAGGCGATGAAATTTCAGCTGAAGATGATCTGCTCGTTTTGGAGTCAGACAAAGCATCTATGGATATACCTGCCCCTAAAGGCGGAAAAGTAGTTTCTATCGCAGTCAAAGAGGGCGACAAACTTTCTGAGGGCTCGTTAATATTAGAGCTTGAAGTCGGCGCTGCCGCTCCTGCTATTGAGGCCGTAGCTGAGGCGCAAGTCGAGTCTACTCCGGCGCCAGTTGAGGCAGCTGCTGCTGTTGCTCCTAATGTCGAGAGTGTTACAGCTGAGTTGGCTGTATCTGTTCCCGATATTGGTGGGGCTGAAGATGTTGACGTTATTGAGGTGTGTGTTGCTGTCGGCGATACGGTTGCCGAAGGCGACTCGCTTCTTGTTCTAGAGAGCGATAAAGCTTCGATGGATATTCCATCTCCTGCTGCTGGAACAGTATTAAGCTTGGCTGTTTCTGAGGGCGATAAACTATCACACGGTAGTGCAATTCTTGTGCTTTCCTCTGAGGCTACTGTACCCGTTAGCGGGCCCGATACTGCGCCAGTTGTTCAGTTGGTGGAGCAGACCGTTGTGCCGAAGCAAATTAATCAGCGTACCAATGAAATATTCCCTCAAGAAATCCATAGCCAGGGAAGTTCTGTCTATGCCGGCCCAGCGGCTAGAAAATTAGCGCGCCAGCTAGGCGTCGATTTGAATAATGTCTCAGCAAGTGGCCCTCGTGGCCGTATTGCGAAAGATGATGTGAAGATTTTTGTTAAGGGTATTATTCAAGGCGGCGCTAAGACAGCGGCCGTAGTCGCTACTGGTGCGGGTATTCCTGCAATCCCAGAAGTGGATTTTTCTAAGTTCGGTGAAATTGAACTTAAGAACATGAGCAAAATCAAAAAGCTTACAGCGGCAAATATGAGCCGAAATTGGCTTAATGTACCGCATGTCACTCAGTTTGATGATGCCGATATTACGGAGCTAGAAGCATTTCGTAAGGGTATGAAGGCGGAGGCTGAAAAAGCGGGTGTGAAGTTGACGCCTTTACCTTTCTTGATAAAAGCTGTTGCTGCAGCACTTAGAGCTGAGCCATCTTTCAATGTGAGTCTGCATGCCGATGGAGAGCATCTCGTTCAAAAGAACTACGTTCATATTGGTATTGCTGTTGATACTCCAATAGGTCTAATGGTTCCAGTAATACGCGATGTGGATAAAAAAGGATTGTATGAGATTGCGCAGGAAGTCATGGCTCTCGCGAAAAAAGCACGTGATGGAAAGCTAATGCCAAAAGACATGCAGGGCGGATGCTTCACTATTTCAAGCCTTGGCCCAATGGGCGGCACCGGTTTTACACCGATAGTTAATGCTCCAGAAGTTGCCATTCTTGGTGTTTCGAAAGCGTCGATTAAGCCTGTTTGGAATGGTTCAGAGTTTATGCCACGACAAATGTTACCGCTGTGCTTGTCTTATGATCACCGAGCAATAAACGGCAGTGATGCTGGTCGGTTCTTTACGTATCTTTCTGCTGTAGTGGGCGATATACGTAAATTACTACTGTAGTTTATTTCGCTGTATGAAAAAAAGCGCCTTAGGGCGCTTTTTTTATGCCTGTTGTTCCTATTTTGAGTGCTTCTGCTATGAGTGCTTCTATTGTAAAACCCTCCAGTGTGAATGTTCATTCCTGTCGTGCATAAAAAAAGGGCACCCAAATGGATGCCCTTAGCAATTGACTCTCCTCAAGATCAATTACTCAACGGAGGCGAATGACGCGCTATCGCGTGATGAATGAACTTCAATTTTGACTTTGCGTTCCCCTGCGTAGGCCCTTAAGTTGCCCGTGGTCGCTGATGAAAATCGAGAACCGTAGCCCTTAGCGGCAATGCGTTCGCCATCTATTCCTTGTTCAATCAGTGTGCTAGCAACAGAGTTAGCGCGTTCTTGTGATAAGAGGTTGTTGTATTCATCCGTCCCACGTGGGTCAGCATGCCCATCGATGGTGATATGTAATTCGTCGTTGTCTTTTAAGAAATCGCTGAGTGATTCCAAGTTACTTTTATCCTCTAGGCTAAGCGTGTCTTGGCCAGTATTGAAGTAGACCTGTAATTGCATTTTTTCGTCTATTAACTTTTCAAGGTTGGCAATTTCAACGGATCTGTGTTCAAGCTCTGTCTTTAAAACACTGACGGTAGCAATATTCATCTCTAAGTTCCTTTCCTGAGTTAGTTTTTCTTTTCCTTGATCGGCCATTCTAGTGCCTAGTATTGCGCCAACAAAAAAGCCGATTGGGCCGCCAGCTATTCCGCCGAGTATGGCTGTGCCGGTTATTTTTCCAGCTCCTTTTGCGGCTACAGCATTATCACGCTTGTCTGCGAGAGCGGGGGCTGCGATTAGGCAAGAGCTAAGTATCATTACTGAGGTAGTCTTTAATAAATTCATAATGTTTCTCCGGTGAGCTTAAGTTTGTTTGTGTTTGTGTTTGTGTATTTCGTTTCGCTTGATTGTTATTTAAAACCCAAAACTGGACCCTAAGCAGGATGCAAAAAGATGCTTTCGAGATAAAAAATGACAGAATGTGGCAGCGCTTGATGCTCTAAAGTTGTATTCCTTGCAGAAAAATGGCTCAATCGCCGTGTTTACTCACTATCCGCCGCAAAACTCCAGTCAAAATTATGGTGAGCGTTGTTTTGTTTTGTTTTGATGCGTTGTGATGATCTTCAGTGTTCTACGACGGACGACCTTCTAAGGTATTTTATTTTGACTGATGTTCCACCGGATGACGGCGTGCCGAAAGCCGAACCTAAAGCCGTAGCTAATACCCTAGCTAAAACCGTAGCCAAAACCGTACCGAGGCCGCCAGGGCTATTAAGGTCTAGTGCCTTGGTGTCTAGCATGACGATGGCGTCGCGAACCTTAGGTTTAGTGAGGGATATTCTGCTTGCTCGCTACATTGGTGCAGGCGGCCCAGCCGATGCCTTTTATGTAGCCTTTAAAATACCCAACTTTTTGCGACGACTTTTTGCCGAAGGTGCCTTTGCGCAGGCATTTGTTCCGGTGTTATCGGAGTATCGTGAAAAGGGCAATGTAGAAGCGGTTAAGCATTTTATTGATCGGGTTGCAGGGTGCTTAGGTGTTTCCTTACTTGCGATTGTGGCGGTAGTCGTTGTTGCATCACCGGTTGTTACGGCAATATTTGGCTCAGGTTTTTTGTTTAACGGCGAGTATGAAAAGTTTTGGCTTACCAGTGATTTACTGCGCATTACCTTTCCCTACTTGTTTCTTATCTCTATGGCGGGTTTTTCTGGCGCTATTTTAAATTCCTATGATCGCTTTGCTGTACCTGCGTTTACGCCAGTATTCTTAAATATTGCGTTAATCGTTGCGGCGGCTGGCGTATCACATCGGCTTGATGAGCCAGTCTATGCCTTGGCGTGGGCAATATTTATTGCAGGTGTATTACAGCTTTCATTTCAATTACCTTTTCTTGCACGTATTGGATTGCTGCCTAGGCCTAAGGTTGATTGGAAAGATAAGGCCGTGCGCCGTGTTCTTACATTGATGGCCCCGGCAATATTTGGTGTGTCCGTGAGCCAGATCAATTTGACTTTAGATACGGTATTGGCGGTATTTTTACGCGATGGAAGCATTACGTGGTTAAATTTCTCAGATCGTTTGATCGAATTACCGCTTGGTGTATTTGGTGTTGGAATAGCGACTGTGGTATTACCAAGCCTTTCTAGGCAATACGCGGTCGGAAGTGAGAACTTTTCGGCGACAATTGATTGGGCGCTTCGGCTAATACTCCTAATATCGGTCCCATCGACGGTTGCGCTGTTTATTCTGTCTGAACCTATTTTGATTACATTGTTTCGTTACGGTGAAATGTTAGAAAGTGATCTACAGATGTCCTCCTTGAGTATGAAGGCATACGCAATCGGTTTGAGTGCGTTTATGTTGATTAAGGTTTTGGCTAGCGCCTATTTTTCCCGTCAGGATATGAAAACACCTGTACGCATCGGCATTATTGCGATGATATCAAATATGGTTATGAATCTAATATTCGTAATTCCATTGGCGTACTATTTCGGTCTCGGTCATGTCGGCCTGGCACTCGCTACCGCTTGTTCTGGATGCTTGAATATGGGCATGCTGTATCGTGGATTACGGCGCGCAAACGTCTACCATCCTCGCAGTGGGTGGTGGGTTTATACACTACAGTTGGGGCTTTCAAGCGTGGTCATGCTGAGTGTTTTATTGATTGTATTGGCGTTTTTGTCACCCTTTAACGCGCTGAGTGCTTGGGCTCGTATCCTGCAATTAGCGTTATTGGTGACGTTGGGTGGGCTAAGTTATTTACTTACATTGCTCGTTATGGGGATGCGGCCACGTCATCTCCGCTTTGAGGCGTGATTCTAAGCGCCTTAGCCGGTATACTTTCGGGTTTAATTTGCGTGTTGATAGCTGAATGGCTCAAATGACATTTATTCGTGGATTGCATGGCTTGCAACATGAGCACAAAGGCTGCGTTGCAACCATTGGTGCATTTGATGGTATTCATCGGGGACATCAATGTTTATTGGAGCAGGTAAAAGCGTTAAGCTTAGAGCATGCTCTGCCCTCTGTTGTCGTATTATTCGAGCCGCAGCCTAATGAGTTTTTTCAACAAGACGCGGCTCCCGCGCGGCTTATGCGTTTACGTGAAAAGGTGCTGCGTTTAAAATCGTTCGGTATTGACAAGGTCTTGTGTTTAAAATTTGATCAATCGCTTCGTGGCCTTACCGCAGAAAAGTTTGTTGATGTTGTCTTAGTCGATGGTTTAGGCGTAAAACAACTCATTGTTGGCGATGACTTTCGTTTTGGCTGTGATCGAAAAGGTGATTTCGCCATGTTGCAAACGCAAGGTGGTCTTAAGGGTTTTAATGTTTGTGATACGAAAACTAAAGCGGATCTGTCTTTACGTATCAGTAGTACCCGTATACGCCAGCTTTTGGCTGAAGGAAAATTGCACGACGCGGCGATTTTAATTGGCGAGCCATATTCGACAATCGGTCGAGTGATTTATGGTAAGCAGTTAGGGCGAACGTTAGGTTTTCCTACGTTAAATATCGCGCTAGGGCGAAAGAAAGTCGCCTTGCAGGGTGTTTTTGCGGTAGATGTTCAACACCTCTGTTCTAATAGAGTTTATCAGGGTGTTGCGAATGTGGGCTCGCGACCGACGGTTGATGGTAAGGGTAAGGCTATATTGGAAGTTCACCTGTTTGATACAGATGAAAACTTATATGGAGAGTTTATGCGCGTCAGCTATTGTAAAAAGCTCCGTGATGAACAGCGGTTTGATTCAATTACCGCACTTAAAGAACAAATAGAATTAGACGCTGCAGCAGCACGAGACGTTTTTGCTTAGCGAATAAACACAATAATCATACGTGGGCCTTAAGGCTGGCGTTACCTATCGTATTAAAGGCACAAGAAATGGGCGACTATAAACCGACACTTAACCTTCCGAAAACTGATTTTGCGATGAAAGCAAATTTGGCTCAGCGTGAACCTGGAATGTTAAAGCGTTGGCAGGATGAAAACCTATATCAGAAAGTTCGCGAGGCGCGAGCCGGAAGAGAGCAGTTTATTTTGCATGATGGCCCTCCGTATGCGAATGGCGCGATTCATTTAGGGCACTCAATTAATCGCATCTTGAAAGATATCATTGTTAAATCAAAAACACTCAGTGGTTTTGATGCGCCGTTTATCCCTGGATGGGATTGTCATGGTTTGCCTATCGAGCACAACGTTGAGAAAAAAATAGGCAAAGCTGGCGTTAAAGTTGATCATAAAACGTTCCGGAAAAAATGCCGCGAATATGCGGCCACTCAGGTTAAGAATCAAAAAGCGGATTTCATTCGTCTTGGTCTTATGGCTGATTGGGAAAACCCATATCTCACAATGAACTTCGAGTTTGAAGCCGATATTGTTCGGTCACTAGGAAAGATCATCGACAATGGGCATCTGGTTCGCGGGTTCAAACCTGTCTATTGGTCTGTGGTGGGTGGCTCGGCTTTAGCCGAAGCCGAAGTCGAGTACCAAGACAAGGTATCTAACTCAATTGATGTGGCTTACCCCGCAGTCGATGACGGTAGCTTTGCTAAAGCCTTCGACAGCGAGCTTGCCGGTAATGGCCCATTAAGTGTCGTTATCTGGACGACCACGCCATGGACGCTGCCTTCGAGTCAAGCTATCTCAATTAACCCTGAGCTAAGCTATGTTGTCGTGCAACTTGATATAGACGGTGTGGATCAACGTATTGTTTTAGCCGAAGATCTTCTAGAGTCATTTATTGAACGTGTTAATTCTGAATCTCATACTGTTATAGCCAAATGTACTGGCGTGAATTTAGAAAAGCTATGCGTTAAACATCCTTTTTATCACCATGAATTACCGTTAATCATGGGTGATCATGTAACAATTGATGCCGGTACGGGGTGTGTACATACTGCGCCAGACCATGGTGTCGACGATTTCAATGTTGGAAAACGTTACGGTATAGAAACATTAAACTACGTTAACGATGGCGGCTTATTTCGCGCTGACGTCGAACTTTTTGCTGGCGAGCACGTATACAAAGTTGATGATAAAGTTCTTGATGTTCTTCGTGATAACGGCGTTTTGCTCTGCGCACGAAAATTAGAACATAGTTACCCTCACTGCTGGCGAACAAAAACGCCGTTAATTTATCGTGCAACGCCGCAGTGGTTTGTTTCGATGACGGCCAATAACTTATTGGCTAAAGTGAAGAGCGAAGTTGATCAGATTGAATGGCTACCGGATTGGGGTCGCGCTCGAATCGATGGCATGCTTGATACAAGTCCTGATTGGTGTATTTCTCGTCAGCGAACGTGGGGCGTACCGATCACTTTATTTGTCCATAAAGATACGCAGGAACTTCACCCAGAATCGACACGTTTGATCGAAGAAGTCGCCTTGCGTATAGAGAAAGAGGGCATCGATGCATGGTTTGATCTTGATAGTGCTGAACTGCTGGGTGACGAAGCCGAAAACTATTCAAAAGTTACCGATACCTTAGACGTATGGTTTGATTCGGGTGTTACTCACGAGGCTGTCATTCAACGTCGTGATGAATTACGCTATCCGGCCGATTTGTATTTAGAAGGCTCAGATCAACATCGCGGTTGGTTTCAGTCATCATTAAAAACAGCCGTTGCGATAAACGGGTGTTCGTCCTACAAAGCGGCATTAACTCATGGTTTTACTGTCGATGCTGATGGCCGTAAGATGTCGAAATCTATCGGTAATACCATTGCCCCTAACGAAATCATTAAAGACTTCGGTGCGGACGTTTTACGCCTTTGGGTTGCCGCTACGGATTACACCGGTGAAATTACTGTAGCCAAAGAAAACTTTAAGCGTACGGCTGATTCATACCGTCGTATACGCAACACGGCGCGCTTTATTCTCGCGAATCTTTCAGGCTTCAATCCAGAAGAAAACCTTGTTCCTTTTGATGAGTTAGTCGCGTTAGACCGCTGGGCTATCGATTGTGCTGCGCGCCTACAAGATGATCTTATTGAATGTTATGACGGTTATCATTTTCATCAAATATATCAAAAGCTACACAACTTCTGTGCGAGTGATATGGGTGGTTTCTACCTAGATATCATTAAAGATCGTCAATATACGGCTAAATCTGATGGACATGCACGACGATCAGCTCAGACAGCCTTATATTATATTGCGCAGGGTTTAACACGTTGGATAGCGCCTATTTTATCCTTTACAGCCGATGAATTATGGCAAGCCTTGCCTGGCTGCAAAGGTGATGAGATTTTTGTGCAAGAGTGGTTCGACTTACCAAAAATCACCGATGAACATCAATTGGATAATACCTTCTGGCAAGAAGTTCTGCAGGTGAAAACGGCTGTAAATAAAGTGATAGAAGATATGCGCGGTGACGGATTGATAGGTAAATCGCTTGAGGCTGAGGTTCAGTTATATTGTAGTGATGAGCTTCAGCAGACGCTTGCAAAAATCGATGATGAGCTGCGGTTTATATTGATTACGTCCTATGCCAAGTTGTTGCCGCTAGCGGATGCGCCAGGTGATGCCGTCGCAACAGAACTTGCGGGCCTAAAAATAGTGCTTAGCAAAAGCGATTACGCTAAATGTGATCGCTGTTGGCATCATCGTGAAGATGTTGGTCAGCATGAAGGTTACGAAGATGCTTGCGGACGCTGTGTCGATAATATCAATGGCGCGGGCGAGGTACGTCATTTTGCATAAAGAAAATGTATTTGCTCGATTTAGCCCTTGGTCTTGGTATGGTATTGCGCTTGTTGTATTGCTTCTTGATCAATGGTCAAAGACAAGTGCTGCAAACGCAATTGTTTATGGTCATACGGATGTTGTCACCAGCTTTTTTAATCTGACCATGCGGTACAACCACGGTGTGGCCTTTAGTATTTTAGATGACGCCGAAGGTTCACAACGTTGGTATCTAGCTGCGTTAGCATTTGTTATTAGTGTGGTTATCGCGGTATGGATTGTTAGAACGGGTAAAAAGAACGTACTAGAAGCGGCAGGTTTGGCGCTAATCCTTGGCGGAGCGCTTGGCAACTTATATGATCGTGTTGTATTGGGATATGTTATTGATTTTATCGAAGTGCATTATCAGGGTTATTATTGGCCTGCCTTTAATATTGCTGATGCCGGTGTGTGTGTTGGTGCCGGATTGCTGTTATTCGATGGTTTCTTTTCTTCTCGAACCAAAGAGAAAAAGGCAGATTAATTTCACCATTGGTTAGTGTGGCTATATTAGAGCCGTACTAGTTAATGTGGCTATAAGTATCAGAATAAGTATCAGAATAAGTATCAGAATAAGTATTCGAATATGAGTGTGGCCATGCTAATGTCATCCTACTAGTGTCGCCATACTAGCATCACAGTACGAATGCCCCAGTCCTGATACCATAACGCCAGTACTAATTCCATATACTGACGGATGCCATAGCGCCAGTACTGATGCCATGGCGCTAATGCCAAAGTACTGATGTCATAGTACTAATGCCATAGTACTAATGTCATCAATTTAGTATCACCGTAAACGAAAACATTTTAGAGATTCTTCATGGATATTAAACTCGCAAATCCGCGTGGCTTTTGTGCTGGTGTTGATCGTGCCATCGACATTGTAAACCGAGCACTCGATATTTTTGGTGCGCCAATTTACGTGCGCCATGAAGTTGTTCACAATAAATTTGTGGTCGATAGCTTGCGCGAACGTGGCGCGGTGTTCGTTGACGAACTGGACCAAATTCCCGATAACGTCATCGTAATATTTAGTGCGCATGGTGTGTCACAATCTGTACGTAACGAAGCTGACCGTCGTGGACTGAGAGTTTTTGACGCGACCTGCCCGCTAGTAACAAAAGTCCATATGGAAGTTGCCAAATACAGCGCGGACGGTGACGAATGTATTCTAATAGGGCACCAAGGGCACCCAGAAGTTGAGGGCACCATGGGGCAGTACGATACTGCAAACGGCGGAAAGATATACCTCGTTGAAGACGAGAATGATGTCGCCAAACTAACAGTTAGCGATAGCTCGCGGCTGTTTTATGTTACACAAACAACCTTGTCTATGGATGACACCGCTCGCGTAATCGATTGCTTGCGTCAAAAGTTTCCAAAAATCGAAGGCCCGCGTAAAGACGATATTTGTTATGCCACGCAAAATCGTCAAGATGCCGTAAAGCAACTCGCATTAGAGTGCGACTTAGTACTTGTTGTGGGCTCGCCTAATAGCTCAAACTCAAACCGCTTGCGTGAACTAGCCGAACGTTGCGGCGCAAATGCCTACCTTATTGATGGTCCTTCCGATATTAATCCAAGCTGGTTCGAATCAGCTAAAGCTGTCGGTATTACCGCTGGCGCATCCGCACCGGAAGTCTTAGTGAAAGATGTTATAGGTGGCTTAAAGGCTATTGGCGCGAAAGCACCTACAGAGCTAAGCGGGCGTGAAGAGAATATTCGCTTCTCGTTACCCAAAGAGCTTCGTTAAGTTCACCTTTTAGTAATGCCACAGTTCGCTGTGGCTCAGTTCTCATTTTTTAGTATAAAGCCGTCCGTTTGTCTTAGTTAGTGGCCGATTGTCTAATCGTGCTGTTCTAATTCATTATCCTTTGTTAGGTTTGATGTCATGAATACATATATGCATAAAGCAGGGTTTACGATTATAGAGCTGATGGTTGTTTTGGCCATTATCGGCGTGTTGGCCAGCTATGCCATACCAGCTATGGACGGCATATTGCGTAAGTCCTCAGTGCGGGCGACTCAGCATGAAGTTTACTCGTCGTTTAATTATGCTCGTGGCGAAGCAGTTTCGCGCTCCAAAACTGTAACGCTTTGCCCTAGTGTAGCGGGCTTGGCATGCGACGGTTCAAACTGGAGTGATGGTTGGATTGTTTTTGTTGATGTAACCGACAACGATGTGGTTTTACGCGCGTATACGCCTAACGTTAAAAATACGATTGCTGTCAAAAATGCAAGTGATGGAACAGCCTTAACGTCAATTAGCTGGACCTTTCAAGGCTATGCACTCGATGAACAAGAGGTCTTGGCGGTTATTTGTGGTCGAAATGACGAGGCTGGATATCGCCGTGGTGCGGTGGTATCACGGACGGGTCGTGTTACACATACGCGCGATGTTAATGGTGACGGTTATCATGATGCGCGATTTGAAGCTGTAGGTGTTAACGCGGCGGTCATAGAAAATAATACTATCAATTGTACTTATGGGTCATAGTTATGCGTAAACAGAATGGGTCATCTCTTATAGAGGTTATGGTTGCGCTCTTTGTGTTGGCCATTGGAATATTAGGTGTATTAGGGGCTCAAACGCGTTCAATGCGTATGAGTCAAGATGCCCATTTATATTCGCAGGCGACTATGTTGGTAAATGATCTATATGAATCTATGAAGAGTCATACTGACTCAACCACTTTTGCACGGTATATAGTTCATGCGGCCGATACAGACTTAAGTGAACCCTCCTGTCGTGCACTGAATTCTCGATGTGATAACAACTCTATTGCGCAATGGAATGTGTGGAAGTGGAAGGACAACATTACAGAATTTCTTCCAGGAGGGGAAGGCAAAGTAGAAGTTGTTGATGGTACGATTGTCGCTATAACTGTGAGTTTTCAAGCAACTTCATTGGAACTTGCTCAGACCGTGAATGACTCCGGCGAAAGCTCCGACGTTAAATCTCAAGTTGTCTTGACGACAGTGTTTTAGAGTGAATGTTATGAATGTTATGAATGTTAAAAAGCACACTTCAGGTTTGTCTCTGATCGAGTTACTCGTATCTATGTTGATTGCCGGAATCATATTTGCCGGCGTTGCAAGCGTAGTCTATTCAAGTCGAATTGCTTATAGCGCCAAAAATGAATCTAGTTTTGTTCAGGAAAACCTAAGGTATTCCACCGATGTCATGGCGTATGATATTCGTATGGCCGGTAGTACTGGGTGTGCAAATGGCACAACCGCGTATGTCGCAAATACACTTAAAGGGGCGGGCTCTGGTTTGTTAGGCTCCGAGTTTGCTGGGATGGCAGGTTTTCAGGGTTTTCAAGGCTTTGAGGGCGGAGATGTCGGTGGGGTTGCTTCTGAATATGGTCCGGCAGTGGCATCAGATTCCGGTTTTACTGCATTTCCAGCGTCGTTGAATTTTGATTCCTCCGTGGTTGGATCCGCGATAGTTGGAAGTGATGCATTTGTGGTTCGTTATGGGAGTCCAGATACTGAGGTAAGTGTAGAGCGAAATAGCTCAGAAATTTTGAGTGTTACTTCTCCTACTAATCCATTTAAGACTTTAGATGTTCTTATGCTGGTTGATGCGAATTGTTATAACATTGCAATTTTTCAGGCAACTAATGTTACGGGCAATAATATTGAGCACAAAGCGGAAGGCTCTTCGCCTGGGAATTGTACGTTAATTCTGAAGGCAAATGGTGAAGTCAATTGCTCAATTATTCCGAGTTGCACTGCCTTAAGTTGTGGTGTCGCCACACAAACATTGGTGAAAGATGGCTCATCACTCATGGGATTTACAACTAACGCTTACTTCATAGGTAATTCAAAAGTCGACCCTTCTATACCTGCTCTTAAGCGAGCGATTTTCTCCTCTGCTGGTGTTCGTATTGATGAGTTAGTGCAAGGTGTTGAAGATATGGAGTTGTTTTATGGTGAAGATACAACCGATGACGGTGAAGTAAATACCTTCGTAAATGCCGATGAAGTGGTTGATTGGGATGAGGTATATACAGTTAAGCTGATGATAGTACTTAGGTCTTCTTCAGAAGTGTTTGATGAAGCCCAAGAAAATCCACTGCTAGATGCCACCTATAACGACCGCTTTATGCGGAAACTCAGTAGTAGCACAATTCGAATTCGAAACCGTTAGGCTCATCGTATATGAAAAATGATAAACGCTTTAATCGAATTAAAAACGAAAGTGGAGCTACTTTAGTTGTCGCTTTGGTGCTATTGGCAGCTATTTCTATTGTCGGTGTGGCTGGTATGCAAAGTACAAGTTTAGAAATGAAAATGATTACGTCGACAAAGCAACGGCACGAGTCCTTTGCATATACCGAAGCTGCTTTAATTAAAGTCGAGGATCAAATACGTGCACAGATGAAAGTTGGTGATCCCAGAAAACTTTTTTTAGATGATGGCGCCACTGTTGCAAACCGTTTTTCTTCTGACTGTACTAATGGTCGTTGTTTTAATGGCTCATACGATAGTACTGACATTAAAGGTGATTTTGGTTGTGACATATGGGACGAGAGTGGAGAAAGAGTAGGCCCCTACCTTAAACCGACGATCTGGGGTGATAGCAATTTCCATCAAGAAGTTGATTTAGGCATTGATGGCGTGGGGTTAGTTAAATATATTGTTGAATTTATGTGCTTTGTTCCCGAGTTAGATATTGATGGGAACGCTGTAGCATTTTCTGCAACGGAAGGAGAGAGAACCGGCGATGCCGCGTTTCGTATTACCGTCTATACACAAGCAATAAATGGGGTGTTAGCCCCCGTTATGTTGCAGTCAACCATAGCTGTATCACTATAGTGAATCGGTGAGAATATTATGAATATTTTTAATGTTACCCTTTGCGCTCTATCGTTTCGTTGTATTCGATGTTCGTTTTTTTTAGTGCTTTTGCTAGTTTTCTCTAGAGGGTATGTGAATGCGTTAGATAATGATGATTACAGTGCGGTGCCGCCGACGGTCGTTGCATCGTCTGCAGAGCCGCTAATTATGTTGGCGATGTCGAATGACAACCAGCTTTGGCATAAAGCCTATACGGATTACTCTGATATCAATGGAGATCTGGTACTCGATACCCATTACCTCGATAGCTTTCAGTATTACGGCTATTATAACTCCGGTTACTGTTATAGCTACGACGTAGACAATATTTTTAAGCCTCTGGTCGCTGTATCTGATCTCCTGATAAATGCCGATGGCGGCCATAAATGTGACGATTCATGGAGTGGTAACTTCATGAACTGGTTAACCACAACACGGATCGATGTTGTGAGAAAGGTACTGTATGGCGGGTATCGATATGTTCAAGACGATGATCAAACAATCTTACAGCGCGCACTTGTACCTTCAGATAATCATGCTTTTGGCAAAATTATTGAGGACGCTAAATTAGATGGCTCTATATCGGACTATACACCTATTACAGGTGTCACCGAATTAACCGTATGTAACGTTACCGATTATGATGTCGGCACAGAGAACCTAGAAGATCGTATATCGGGCAAGATTGATGCCGCAACTAACCCGCCTAAGATTAAGTTTGCTCACGGCGTGCAGTTTGCCTGGTCGGGTAATGAAGTTGTTCAATGTCAATTCGCTAATGATGACGATGACGATGACGATGAAGATGGTGGGCATTATTCAGCGGTTCGTCCAAGTGGCTCGAATCTTATAAATGGTATTCCTGGCGACAGTGAAATGATTGTACGCGTTCAGGCTTGTGTTGAAGGCCTTGACGCTCTGGATACTGACAGCTGCCGAGCTTATAGCGATGGGTCAGCTACCTATTATCGACCCTATGGGATATTACAAGAATATGGAGAAGGTGGCGGTTATAAAATTGGTTTGATAACCGGCAGCTACGAAAAAAACCATTCCGGCGGAGTATTAAGAAAAAATGTTGGCTTAATTGGGGGCTCCGGTGTTTCGGAAGAAGATAAAGAAATCAATGAAGAAACGGGCGTTTTTATTAACCATGATGTTCTTAATGAGGAGGTTTCGGGTGTCCCAGGAATTATTGATAGTCTTAATCGCTTGCGAATCCATGGTTGGAATTTTGATGACAATAATTACTCCGATGATTGTGGAAGCCCAGGAATCCCTATAGATTCGTTTCTAGGCTCGGGCTTCTGCCGCGATTGGGGTAATCCCATTTCAGAGTTATATCTTGAAGCGTTAAATTATTTTGCGCACGGAGCTGCTACATTTGATGTTGATGACAGCACGGTCATAAAGGGTTTAGCAACAGATGAGTGGGAGCATCCTTTTAGTAGTGATGCGCCCTGTGCCAACTGTTCCATAGTGCTGATTTCGACCGGCCTTAATAATTTTGATGGGGATGACCTTGTTCAAATTCTTGATGGCGCTGTCGTTGTTGATACTGTCATTGATGCAAATGGCGTCAGTACAGATGTCCTAGGCGATAATAGCAAAATCACAGGCTTGCAGAAGCTAAGTGAACTTAATGACTCCACAGATGCGGTAGGTAGTAATGAAGGTTTTGGTACAGGGACGTACATTGTTGGCCGGGGTACAGGCTCTGTTGGAAACGAAGATCGTTGTGATGCGAAATCCCTCGCAAACTTTAGTGATGCCGCCGGTCCGTGTCCTGAAGTGCCGTCCTTGAGAGGTACTTACAAAGTAGCTGGAGCGGCTTTTCATGCACACGAAAACGATATTAATGCTTTAGATGGAAAACAAACGGTAAAGACCTATACCGTTTCGTTGGCTGAATCATTGCCTAGTCTTGCAATTCCTACAAGTTCTGGTAATAGCGTAACAATATCCCCCACTTGTAGAGCAAACACTAATAAATGGGCAGGACAGGACTACACGAAGACCCCTTGGCGGGAATGTAGTTTAGTCGATTTGGTTGTTCGTAAACAAACGGAAAATTACGGGTCGTTTTTAATTTCTTGGGAGGATTCAACCTGGGGTAATGATTATGACATGGATGGATACGCGATTATTGAATATTGTACTGCGACAGGTAGTGATTTAACGGTTGCGGATGCGTGTGATGACGAAGCTTCCAGTAATTCAAATGTAATTGACAGTCAACGCTACGATTCTAATGGTGATGGATTTATTGACGGTGATGATGACAATAGAGATGTCAATATGGTTCTTGAGCGCCCGAGCTGGGCGGCGGCGGGTTCAGGTGAAATTCAAGTTCGGGTGGCGAATGTTGGCGCTGGTGCGGGGCACGCGATGATGTTTGGTTACATCATGAGTAATAGTGATAAAGATGGCTCTTACCGTAACGAAATTGTTCGTCGCGGGGGTTGGAATTTTGTCGATCACGCAATATTTAATACGGGAGTTACTAACAAAACTCTTTGGTCAGGAACGGTTCAGAAATTTACCGCGAGCAACGTTCAATCGACAAGTCAAATCAATAACCCCCTTTGGTATGCGGCTAAATACGGAAACTTTGAGGAAAATGAAAATGCGGCTTCCAGTGACCCCGATGCCCCAAACGGCAAGCCCGACCTTGATTCTGAATGGGATACTCGGCTCGTAAATGGTGAAGCCGGTAGTGACGGAATCCCTGATTCTTATTACCCAGTAAGTAACCCTGCGCATCTTGTGTCAGCTTTAGATCGCGTATTTGAAGATATTTCAAACCGTGTCTCGGCCGGTAGTGCTGCCGCAGTAAATGCACAAACTGGTAGTGGAGAAGGTGCTATTTATCAAGCTGTTTACACTCCAAGCTTAGAGGGTGCCTCGAGTGGACGTGTAACATGGATTGGTGAACTACATGGAATGTTCGTTGATGACGCAGGGCGTTTACGCGAGGATGGGAATGAAGATGGCGTATTGGATGATTCCGATGACGTGCTTGTTCTTACATTTGATGAAAATGAAGGAGAGACACTTGTTACAAAATATGATCTGAGTGAAGTCATTGCTACGGCTTTAGAAGAAACACCGCCTATGCCAGATGGCGAGTCATTCCCTTTGACAGACGATAGGTTTAATCCGATTTGGTCAGCTACGAAGGAGCTTGCCGAAATATCGGGTGATTTAAGCGTTAATCGTTTATATGATGCGTCTGCAGGCACGGGGCGCTACATATTCACATCAATAGATAAAGATGGCGATAGTCTTATTACAATGCCTACCTCGGGTCAAAATAACCTTCCTGCGGATAGTTCCATTGAGTTTAAGGCGTCTAACTTTGCTGTGACAGGTGATACGAGCCTTAACCCTCGTTATCTTGGTTTTGATGTTCCTGCCACCTTTGTTGATGCTGCGGCCGAAGCCGAATATCAGGAAAAAGTCGATAATTTGGTGAACTTTATCCGTGGAGTTGAAGGGATCGAGGGAATGCGCTCGAGGACCATCGACGGAGAAGCGATTTTACTCGGCGATTTAGTCCACTCAACACCTGAAGCGGTTGGTCAGCCTAATAAGGCCTATGATCTTACTTATGCCGACGACACATATGCTGCCTTTATTGAACGGTATAAAAATCGCCGCAACGTGGTCTATATTGGTGCAAATGACGGCATGCTTCATGCTTTTAATAGTGGTTTTTTTACAGCATCAGCAGGCTCCGGTGATTCGATAGCCTTTGAAATATTACCTAGTGGGGACCCTGAATCGACAGCAACGGCACACCCCTTGGGTTCTGAGTTGTGGGCTTATATCCCAGGAAACTTGTTACCGCATCTTCAATGGTTGGGTGAAGAAAACTACAAGCATGTGTATTATATGGACGGACCAGTGCAAAGCTTTGATGTAAATATATTCCCTAGTACTGGCAGTGCAGGCCGCTATCCTCACGGTTGGGGGACAATCCTAGTTGCAGGAATGCGCTTTGGTGGGGCCGACTATGCATTTGATCATGATGGTGATAATAGCTCTATGGATGCTATGTCGCGTTCAGCCTTTGTGGTTCTGGATATAACCGACCCTGAAGAACCTCCTAGAGTACTTGCAGAGATTACCGATTCACGCCTAGGCTTTACATCGAGCTTCCCCACTATTGTGAAAAGTCGGGTGAAAGCCCCTGGTTCTGATTCGTATGCATCGCCGGATAAAAATATATGGTATTTACTCTATGGGTCTGGTCCATCATGGGGGTCGGATGCTGAAATGCTGGAAGCTCTTGATGATGGGGTTAGTTCTGGCGTTGGTAGCGTATATACGTATAATTTGGCGAATATGATTGCGGGAAGTGCGGCGAAAACACGCTATTCTTTTGAATATCACGTGTCAAATCCAGATTTCACAGATGAAAATGGATTTATTGGCGGCATATCAACAATTGATTGGAATTCAGATTATACCGATGATGATGTTTACTTTGGCTCAGTATTTGGGTCCTCCGAGGTACTTGGAGGTAACTTAAAACAGGGTGATTTGTATTTTGATATGACAGAGCTTTTCTTAAATAATTATTATTTATACCGCGGTGGTTTGAGTGCAGATGATGTCGCATTTAGTGGGGTTCCGTTGCCCTACAAAGATACTAATGGACAGCCTTGGGTTTTTGCGGGCACAGGCCGATTTTTGACCCCTGATGACAACATGTCTGAATCGCAACAGTCGATGTATGGTTTTAAGATTGATATTGAAAATGATAGTGAAATCCAGCCTGGTGAACTTGTCGATACTACAGCGGTTAATGTATTTACAGATGGCCGAGTATTTGATGAGGATGGAGGAACCGCACGCTTAACTGTCAATGGGAGTACGAGCCCGAGTGATGGTGAGCACGATGACGCTATTTCAAATGAACGTGATGTAGCAACATATATTGAGAGCGGGCGAGGGTGGAGGTTTGATTTAGAGTCACCTAATGGAAATGATCTACTTGTTCGTCAGTTTACGAAAGCGGCTATGGCGGGTGAAATTGTAGTGTTTACTGCATACGAATCTACTGGTGATTTTTGTAGCGCGGAAGGGGTGGGCTTATTATATGCCGTTGATGCTAAATCAGGCCTTCCCGGTTCATTTGCCCCGCTTGGGGTCGATGAAGATACAACAATTTCAAGTGTAGAGGATGGAGGGGATGATGAGGAGCTCGTGCTCAGCGTTGTAGATATCGGCGTAGGTGTGCCGTCAAACCCGGTTATTACACGTCCAACCAACCCGCCCGGACCACCAAACCCATGTGATAATTACATAGCTTGGGTTCAAAGTTCCACAGGCCAGTTAGGCGGGCAGGTTATCAACTGCGAGGGTGAAGCCAGGTCTAGAACAGGTTGGCGTGAAATTCCGGTTACGTGGGAGTAAATTTTGATGAAACGTACAATTTCACACGGATTTACCTTAATTGAACTGATGATAGTGATCGCCATTCTCGGCGTGTTGGCAGCGTATGCATATACTAGCTATATTAATTCGGTTCAAAAGTCACGACGCTCTGACGCTATGGATGCTTTGTTAAACAAAGCTACATTACAGGAGCGTTGGTATATGGCGAGTAACCAATATACTGGGGATATTGACGATGTTGGTGGCGCTGAGTCACAGAAGGAGTATTACACAATTACTGTCGATAATACTACTGACTGCAGCAGCGTAGGTGCATGCTTTACACTTACCGCAACGGCTATCGACGCGCAGACTGACGATACTGACTGCCTCACTATGAGTGTTAACAATTTCGGCCAACGCACGGCCACTACCGCTAACTGTTGGTAATGTTAGTTAGCGGCTTAGCTGCAAATTGCGTCAGTAGTATTTGCGGCTAATATCATACCTTCTTCGTTTCTTCTGCGCGCAAGGTATGTTCTTCCTGTTAAGCTTGTGGTGACACGGCTATTCAAATGCGGATGTTTTGCGTTGCAGTAGATAAAGCTTCCAGCTTGCTGTGAGCTTCCGTTGTATTTAAAGCGCAGGTATTCACGACCAAAGGAGGCCTGTAGTTTTAATTCTCCTAGGGACTTAAGTTCTAACTCAGTGATCAGTTCTAAGCCGTCATCCGACACGGCTTTGTCATCATTTTTATCGAAAAAAATCGCTACCCGAGAAAAGCTAGTACTAGAACAGCTATTGTTGTTATCCAAGCCGCAGATAGTGACCGTTCGACTGTGATTGATGGCCGTAGCGCGGGCGGTATTTAGCAACCTAACAATATTGCTATTGAGCGCTCTCACACGTGATTTTTCTAAATATCCTAATAGATTTGGCAGGGCAAAGCCTGTAGTGATGAAGAGAATGGAAAGGCTAATTAATAAATCGATGAGGGTGAAACCCTTACGTTTTTTCATAACATGCTTCCTTGCATGGCAGTAATAATTTTATTCCAATTAAATTATTACTGCTCTAGCGAACATTATCTAGGCGAGATATTCGTTATGTTGTGTGCGATATATCTCACTTAGTGCCCGCTCAGAGTTATTCTTCTTCCTCACCTAAGCCTAGTTTGCTTAATCGGTAGCGAAATGATCGAAAGCTAATGCCGAGCGTTTTAGCGGCAAGTGTCTTATTCCAGCGCACGGATTCTAGCGCATCCATAAGAATCTCTTTTTCGATTTCAGCTAAGTACTCATCAATAGAGGGGTAAGTGGCGCACTTTTTAAAATGCCCAATCTTTTGTTTGATTTTACCCGCGCCAGACGAGCTTTCTTTAAGTTGTAGGTCCGCCGCCGTTATCGTGTCATTTTCACATAAGGTGTAGGCGCGCTCGAGAATGTTTTCGAGTTCACGAACATTTCCGGGAAAGTTATAGGATAGTAGTAAGTTTAGTGCTTCGGCAGAGATGGCCGTGGTATCTCCTTCAAATTCGGCATCGAAGCGCTTCAATATGTGCTCGATCAGGGTGGGGATATCGTGTTCTCTGTCTCGCAGTGCCGGAACATCGAGTTGTATTACGTTTAATCGATAGAATAAATCTTGCCGAAATTCGCCGGTATTAACTAATGACTCTAAATCTTTATGGGTTGCGCTTAATATTCGCACATCTATTTGTGTTTCGCTTTGCGATCCTACCGCTCGAATGGCTTTTTCTTGTATGGCTCGCAAAAGCTTTACTTGCATTGATAGCGGTAGGTCGGCGACTTCATCAAGAAATAACGTACCGCCGTTAGCGGCTTGAAACAAGCCTTCGCTGTCATGAGTGGCCCCCGTAAAGGAACCTTTTTTAAATCCGAAAAATTCACTTTCGACCAGTTCAGTAGGGATAGCACCACAGTTTACGGGTACAAAAGGTTTATCTCCACGGGAGCCTAAACTATGTATAGCCCGCGCGACCAGTTCTTTACCGCTTCCAGATTCACCATTGATGTACACCGGTGCTTGAGAGCGTGCGAGTTTTTTAATACGTTTTTTAAGTTCAATTACACGAGGCGAATCGCCAATAATATTGATGGATTTATCGTCAGTTTTAATGGTGTTACTGGATATGGCCGATTCTATGAGTTTTCTTAAGGTGCTTAGTTCTATTGGCTTATTAATAAAATCAAACGCTCCGGCCTTCATCGAATCGACAGCCGTATCCATATTACCGTGGGCTGTTATAACCGTGACGGGTAATTCCGGATGATTGATTTGAATGTACTGAACTATCTCTAGGCCATTACCGTCGGGTAGGCGCATATCTGTTAGGCATAGCTGATAGGTATTGTTTGATAGCAGGCTTTTACCCTGACTGACATCGGCCGCTGTGTCGCAATCCAGGCCCATGCGCGACAAGGTTATGCTGAGTAATTCACGGATATCAGGTTCGTCGTCGATAATGAGTACGCGTGCTGAAGTCATTCGGTTTTATTTCACCCTTTGGTGGTGGGAAAAGTCTATTCTAAAGCAGCTCTTGCCATCATTCACCCTACAATAGTGCAAAGTTGCATGATTGATTTCACAAAGTTCTTTAGAAATATACAATCCTAAGCCCGTTCCACCTTCATCGTTAGTAAAAAACGGTTCATAGATGCGAGGGATAAGGTCTTTGCTAATACCATCGCCGTAATCAATGACTTCAATAAAGCCTTTTTCGTCATCATCCATATAGCCCGCGTGGATACATAGTTTTGGCAGGCCGGTTTTAAGGCGGCTGTGTTTGAGACCGTTATCGACCAAGTTTGTAAGTACTTGGCGAATTTGGCCCGCATCAAATTTGCATTGTATGGAGCTTTCCGTTGTTTCTAATTGCACGTCGCTATTATGTGTTGAGTTGTACTCAGTAACATAATGTTCGAGCCACGATACAAGCTCCACAGTTTCAGGTTTCGGTTCGCGTCGTCGAGATATGGATAAAGTATTGTCGATTATGTCGTTCACACGACCGGCATTATTAATAATGATTTCGGCCATTCGTGCGTCACCTTTTACAAGGTCTGGCGACTCGGAGAGTAATTGTGCAGCATGTGACATTGAGCCAAGCGGATTACGTATTTCGTGAGCGATACTTGCACTTAACTTACCCAGAGAGGCGAGCTTCAACTGCTGGGCGTATTGTTTAATGGATCGGTTATCTTCAATGTACAGGATGGTTTTACCTAGGGTATCTGAGTCCAGTTTAGAAAAGTTAACCCGTAGCTCTAGTTCGGGTCTTAGTTGGTACAAGATACTTTGATTATCGTCATTCGATTTATCATATTGTTCATAAATGTCGGCTAAGTTGGGCGCGATTTTTATCGGTTGATATAAATAATCGTTCTGTTTATTGAGGCCTAAAAGGTTTAACGCCGATTCGTTGATAAGCTCAATTTCACGAAGGTCATTTAGCACGACGACACCTGTTTGCATCCGTGTAATGATGTTTTGAGCTATATATTGAAGATTTCGGACATTTCGTTCGTTAATTTCAGCATTTAGGCTAGTTTGCCGAATCTTTTCAGTTAAATAGTAGAGCGCTGTTGCGGTGGTGAAAATAATACTGCCCAGCACACCGGAAGAAAATAATCGTTTAGTTAGATTGATGTCGTTATTAAAGAGTATAAGCGTGTCGCCAATTACGGCGAGGCTGACAAGCGCTGCAAAAGCGAAAGAGAGTTGGCCGCGAATAAATATACTCGCAACCGCAACCGATAGTACGAGTAAGTAACCAATCCCGCTGTTAATGCCGCCACTGGCGTGAATCATGATGAGTAGTGCGGCGGCATCGACAACAAGTAAGGTTGCTATACGTTTTTGAGAGTTTGATAAGGATTTGGCCGAGAAAAACAGCCTAGCCATAATGCACGATGAAAAATAGAAAATACTCGCCCACTGGAAGAGCTGAGGCTCTAGTTTACCCAGTACCGAGTAGGCCGCGCCTGAAATGTACATGGCAAACAGTAAGCCACTAACCGCAATTCTATAGTACAGGTATACCTGTAGGGTTTGAATGTTATGGCGTGTTGGCTGCACGCTGTGTTGTAAAGGAGTCATTTAGGTATTTACAGTCCAATTAACTATAGGTAGTGAGCTTGAGTCTTTGAAAAATATTCGTCTAATTTCAGGTTTATATTGCTTCAATGCTATCTTCCTTGGAAAATGCCCTTCTAATTTGCTTAAAAGAGCCTCAACTACATGACAAAGCTCAACATTGTTCTCGCACAAATTAATACCTTGGTCGGCGATATCGATGGAAATACTCAAAAAATACTTGAAGTCCTCGATAATTATAGTCAAGACAGTTCAATTGATTTGATTGTTTTTCCTGAGCTCACTTTAACAGGTTATCCACCTGAAGATTTATTGCTGCGCGAAAGTATAAAGCTTCGCGTCGAGCGAGCTTTAGTCCAGATAATGGCACGCAATAGCGATACAGCTGTGGTTGTTGGGTTTCCTCGCAGGACCGATAAAGGCTTATACAACGCGGTAGCCCTTATTGTAAATGGGCAGATAGCCTTTGAATATCATAAGCGTTGCCTGCCAAACTATGAGGTCTTCGATGAGAAACGATATTTTTCAGTTGGCGAAGGTCCCGTTAGTCTAGAGTACAAAGGGCATATTCTCGGCTTCGCCATCTGTGAAGACTTGTGGGAGGGGGAGTCCGTAAAAACACTAAAGGACGTCGCTGTTGATTTGGTCATTGCTCCCAATGCTAGCCCTTTTCATCAATTTAAACAGCAAGAACGCGAAGACTTAATATCGCTTAGAGCGAAAGAATTAAGTGCCGGGATCATTTATGTCAACCATGTAGGTGGCCAAGATGAGCTTGTATTTGATGGGGCATCCTTTGTAATGAATGCCGAAGGAGAGTGTGTTGGCCGTGCGGCTCAATTTGAGGAGCACTTACTCGAAGCATCTTATGTTGCTGACGCCAATAAAGCGGCCGTGAAGTTTTCGGTTAGTAACAGTGTTGAGCATACATCCAATGAGTTAAAAATTACCTACGATGCCCTTGTGTTGGGGGTGCGTGATTATGTCAACAAAAATGGGTTTAGAGGTGTTGTGTTAGGTCTCTCTGGAGGGATAGATTCAGCCTTAACACTTGCGATCGCGGTAGACGCACTTGGCGCTGAACGCGTGCAAGCGGTGATGATGCCATTTCGCTATACATCAAAAATGAGTTGTGACGATGCCGCCGAAGAAGCGCGTTTACTTGGTGTTAAGTATCATAGTATTAGTATCGAATCGATTTATGAGTCTTTTATGGCGAGTTTAGACGAAGTGTTTCGTAATACTGAGGTCGATACTACAGAGCAGAACATTCAAGCGCGTAGTCGCGGTGTACTATTGATGGCCATGTCGAACAAGTTGGGATTTATGGTGCTAACGACCGGCAATAAAAGTGAAATGGCCGTCGGTTATGCAACACTGTATGGTGATATGGCTGGCGGCTTAGACGTATTAAAAGATGTTCCCAAAACCCAAGTGTTTGAATTGTCGCGGTACCGCAATACTATCGAGGCCGTTATTCCCGAAAATGTCATTACGCGCCCACCGTCTGCGGAGCTAGCGCCCGACCAAATCGATGAAGATTCTTTGCCCCCTTACGAAATTCTTGATCAAATTCTTGAACATTATATCGAACAAGATATGAGTGCCCACGCGATCATAGAGCTGGGGTTTAACGAGCAAGAAGTGAGAAAGGTTTTAAGGTTAGTTGATATCAACGAGTATAAACGCCGCCAGGCGCCGATAGGTATTCGTTTAAGTCAAAAAGCTTTTGGTCGAGACCGACGTTACCCTGTAACAAACGGTTGGAAAATAGGTGATTAGCTTAGGCGACTAAACTTCTTAGGCTAACTAGGTGACTAAATTATATGATTAGATTAGGTGCTTAAACTAGCGAACTAAAACAAAAAAGCCGAGCGTATTGGGCTCGGCTTTTTAAAGGGGCAAGGGTTCAGGTACTTAGGGTTATTGCTTAGGATGTAGGCGGTGCTAATGCAGGGCTTCGCTTTTTGGCGATAGCTTGATATTGCTTACGAGAATCAAACTTGATTGTCGGCATTTTATCAAAGACACCGAATGTGATCACGCTCACCCATGAGCGTTTTTTATCACGGCCAAAGGTGTAGTTAAATTTACCGTCTTTAAGCGCTGGATGATCCGGGAAGTTGTGAATAAGTACTTTTTCTGAGTTTTGAGCTAAGTCTTCCATTCCTAGTAGCTGGTAGGCTTGGGCCATCACGGCTAAACCATCTGGAACGGCTGGCGTCTCTTGCATATTTTCGACAACATGGCGCCCACGATTGGCTGCTGCGAGATAGGCTCCGCGTTTGAAGTAATAGTTTGCAACATTGATATCGAGTCGGGCCATGGTGTTACGTAAGTAAATCATGCGCTTTTGAGCGTCCAGCGTATAGGGACTTTCAGGATATTGACGAATGAGCTGATCAAAATATGCAAACGAGTCTCTTGCTGTTCCTACGTCCCGCATAGAGGCATCAGTTGCTAAGAAGCTCGAGAAAACAGAATCATTATAGAAGCTGGCGACACCGCGCATATAATAGGCATAATCTACGTTGCGGTGTTGAGGGTGAAGGCGAATAAAGCGCTCGGCTGAGGCTATGGCTGCATCATGCTCATTAGCTTTGTAATACGCAAAAATTAGCTCAAGTTG
Source organism: Flavobacteriales bacterium (assembly GCA_047638775.1). Lineage (GTDB taxonomy): Bacteria > Pseudomonadota > Gammaproteobacteria > Pseudomonadales > Cellvibrionaceae > Agaribacterium. The sequence continues at coordinate 9,978 of JBLIMQ010000004.1, read as the reverse complement.
CGCTTGTTCAGAATATGCACCAAACGGATAGAATTCTTCCAATGATTCGAGTGTGCTGACGGCGACGTCCCAGCTATTACTTCGTAGGTGGCCTTGGGCTCGTTCGTAAAGGTGTTGTTCGCTGCCTTTGGTAATGCGTTCTTCTTTGCTTGAGCAGCCAACGAACAGGCTACTGCAGAAAAGTACTGCGACACTGGTTTTGAAAAAAGGGCGAAAAATCAAAGAGTTGCTGAATCTTAGAAACATTTTGTGGCCGTTTGTGATTAAATCAAGTTTTTATAGCTGCGCATTGGCGCGTACATCTGCCTTAAAAGGCCAGACAGTGTAATGAGGTGACCCCAGAAATACAATGACAACACTTATTAGTGAAACCCAACGAGTGCCAATTAATGCCTCTGGTACACGATTAGATCAGGTTGCGGCCGAATTGTTCCCTGGTTTTTCACGATCTAAGTTACAAACTTGGATCAAAGATGGAAATTTATTGGTTGATGGTCGAAAAGTTAAGGCTAACGCGAAGCTGGGAGGCGGAGAACTGCTTATTCTCGAAGCTGAAACACGCGAAGAGGGTGATTGGGGCGCTGAAGATATCGCTTTAGATATCGTTTATCAAGACGATGCTATTATCGTGATAAACAAGCCGATTGATCTTGTTGTTCATCCTGCCGCAGGCAACTGGGACGGAACGTTGTTGAACGGTCTTATATTCCATTTTCCCGAGTTGAGACACGTGCCACGCGCGGGTATTGTGCACCGTTTAGATAAAGACACTTCCGGTCTAATGGTTGTGGCTAGAACATTGGAATCCCAAAGTGCCTTAGTCGCTCAATTGCAGGAGAGAACGGTATCACGTACGTATCGCGCGATTGTTTATGGCTTGTGTGAGCTTGATGGTCGAATAGAAACGCAAATTGATCGTCACCCACACCTTAGAACAAAGATGGCTGTGGTGCGTTCAGGTGGTAAGACCGCAATTACACACTATCGATGTTTGGAGAGTTTTGGCTATTCTACGTATGTTGAATTGAAGCTAGAAACAGGGCGTACCCATCAAATTCGCGTTCATATGAATCATGCTGGATGGTCTCTTGCGGGTGATCAGACGTATAAAGATATCCATATAACACGTGAATTGCGCGAAAGTGAAGAATATGAGGTGTTGAAGGCGTTCCCTCGTCAGGCCCTGCACGCCAAAAAACTTGGTTTAGTGCATCCTACAACAAGTGAGTATGTCGAATGGGAAACCCCCTTACCTGAAGATATGCGCGTACTGCTAAATGATGTTAAAAACTGTAGTTGAGAACATACGCGTGTGGCTAAACGAGTTTAAAAACGGAAAAACGTGATTATTCCAATCGATTGGCCCGCCCCTATCAATATTAAGGCGTGCATAACGACACGTCAGCACGGCGCTAGTGAGGGTGCATATTCAGCATTCAACTTGGCCGCACATGTTGGTGATAATATTGAGCACGTTGAGGCCACTAGGCGATTACTCGAGTCCTCACCTCTTCTGCCGCAATCATCAATAAACTGGTTGAATCAGGTTCACGGCACTAATATTGCGGCGCTACCCCTACAGGTGGAGTCTACGCTTATTACAGCCGATGGAGCATATAGTGCAACCGTTGATACCGTTTGTGCGGTTTTAACCGCTGATTGTTTACCTGTTTTATTTTGTAATGCCGATGGATCTGAAGTAGCGGCTATTCATGCTGGATGGCGCGGCCTACAGCAAGGTATTCTGACTAAGGCGCTATCTATGTTTCGTGCACCGGCAGAAGAGATTTTCAGTTATATGGGGCCTGCGATTTCGCAAAATCACTTTGAGGTGGGTGATGATGTTCGCACGGCCTTTATCGAGGCTGAGCGCTTGCGTGCATACCAACGGCCGGTTAGAGAAGCGTTTAAATCTAATGGTCTCGACGGGAAGTGGCAAGCTGATTTGTATCAGCTTGCCCGAAGCGAACTTACGGCGGCGGGTGTTGCATATGTTGGTGGCGGCGAGTTGTGTACTTACCGTGACTCGGACCTTTTTTATTCTTACCGACGCAGTGCCCTAACGGGTCGAATGGCTACGCTAATTTGGATCGATAAACCTTAGCGTCTTTTTTTGATCTAAGTTGCGTGGTGTTTTGGTGAAGAATATTATTTACACCTTTACACCTTTACACCTTTACACCTTTACACCTTTACACCTTTACACCTTTACACCTAAATCATTACGTTATACATCATAGACAGTCACAGAAAAGCCGCGTTCATTTCTAGTTCTGGTAACGCGCGTATTAATATATGAATTTTGTTTTTAATCTGATTATTCACTCAAAAGCTTGACGCTATTTTTTGCCCAGCGACTAAATAGTATTTTAAATTGACGATAGTTAAAGCTTCTTGAGCTCTCTTCCAAAGAGCTATGGGAGTGTTCAGGTGTTTGGTTGTAGTCTTGTATGCGCAATAATAATTGTTTTTTTGCGTTAAAGAGTTGCACACTGATTTGCGCTGAGCCCGCGCGCCTGACAAATGTTTTGCCTTGTGCGTTTTGCTCGGGACCATTAATACGAAGATTTTCAATTGTAACAACTAAACTGTAATCGGCTGATTCTGGTGATTCTTCAATAGAGACTCCAGATTTAAGCAGCGCTTGCGAGAATTGATCGTGCAGAAGTTGTGTATATTTTTGGGTGATTTTCGTTTGATAACTTGAGGCTACCTTTGAACGAAACTCTTTTTTCCAGCGCGAATCAAACTCAAAGCTTGCTACCTTCAGACTGACCGTGCTTCCCTTGGGCAGGACATGTTGTGTGCCTTCAGCTAGATCAAAAGACTTTTGTGAAATCGACGACAAGCTTTCAGCATTCTCTATATCATTGATAGGTTTTGGGCTTGCACTAAGGCTAATACTAAATAGGCTAATGAATACTATACTTAGCGCAATTATGGGGCGATTTAGTGTTGGGTGTGTGAACATTGTGACCTCTGCTGTTGAAGAAAGTACATGTCGATAAGTAAGCTTTACTATATATGACCTTTGCTTTGAATCAAGACTATAAAGTACGTTTAATTTCTATGGTTCTAGACGCAGCTAAGTACCTTGTAATCGTCCAGTATGCCCCCAGTATTTCTTAGTGAATTAACAGTTATTTGACGGCTTTTATTATGAAAATAGACAGACTAACAAACCCTTTACAGGTTGCAATTTCAGACGCGCAATCGTTGGCGGTCGGTCGAGATCATTCAAATTTGGACCCCCTTCATTTGCTTTATTCTATGCTCGATCAACAAGGAGGAACCGTGAGGCCAATTCTTGTAGGCGCAGGCTTTGATTTGGCTGGTTTAAGGAATGAGTTAAATAAAAGCTTAGACGCCTTACCCATCATTCAAAAGCCGACAGGTGATGTACATATGTCTCCGGCTCTTGGGCGGCTACTTAATTTTGCCGATAAACATGCTCAGCAAACAGGTGATAAATTCATATCGAGTGAATCAGTTCTCATTGCGGCAATGAAGCATGAGCAGACGGGAATGGGGGCGCTACTGCTTAAGTTCGGCTCACTTGAGCGTCTTCTTAGAAGTGTAAAGAAAGTTCGCGGTGGAGAGACTGTGGATGACCCTGACTCGGAAGGGAAGCGCCAAGCTTTAGAAAAATACACCATAGATCTAACCGCGAGGGCAGAGTCGGGCAAACTCGACCCTGTTATCGGTCGTGATGATGAGATTCGTCGCACAATACAGGTTTTGCAACGTAGAACTAAAAACAACCCGGTGTTAATTGGTGAGCCTGGCGTGGGTAAGACTGCCATAGCTGAAGGCTTAGCTCAGCGTATTGTAAATGGTGAGGTTCCCGAAGGTTTGAAACGCAAACAATTGCTCTCGCTGGATTTGGGGGCTTTGCTCGCGGGGGCAAAATTTCGGGGTGATTTTGAGGAACGTCTAAAAGCTGTTTTAACGGAGCTAGGTAAGGCGGATGGGCGGGTCATTCTCTTTATTGATGAGCTCCACACCATGGTTGGCGCTGGTAAGGCTGAAGGGGCTCTAGATGCGGGTAATATGCTAAAGCCAGCGCTAGCGCGCGGTGAGCTTCATTGTGTGGGCGCGACAACCTTAGACGAATACCGAAAGTTCATTGAAAAAGACGCGGCACTTGAGCGACGATTTCAGAAGGTGTTAGTCGAAGAGCCTAATGAAGAGGACACCATTGCAATTCTACGTGGGTTGAAAGAACGTTATGAAGTCCACCACGGGGTCACGATAACGGATTCCGCAATTATCGCAGCGGCTAAATTATCGCAACGCTACATTAGTGACCGCCAGTTACCGGATAAAGCCATAGATTTGATTGACGAATCCGCTAGTCGAATCCGTATGGAGATCGATTCTAAACCTGAAGAAATGGATCGTTTAGAGCGTCGACTGATTCAATTGAAGATCGAGCGAGAGGCGGTCAAAAAAGATGATGATGATGCTTCTCGGAAGCGTCTGCTGAAACTCCACGAACAGATAGAAAAAATTGATCGTGAATTTTCGGATCTTGATGAAATCTGGCGCGCCGAAAAAGTCGCACTTCAGGGTACGCAAGAAATTAAAAGCAACTTAGAGCAGGCGCGATTGGAGTTTGACGGTGCGCGTCGGGCGGGTGATTTAGGGCGTATGTCAGAATTCCAGTATGGGGTTATCCCTGACTTGGAAAGACAACTGGATATGGCCGGCCAAGCTGAAATGCAGGAGATGAAACTTCTTCGGAATAAAGTTACCGAAGAAGAAATTGCCGAAGTTGTTTCTAAGTGGACAGGCATTCCTATATCCAAAATGCTCGAAGGTGAACGAGAAAAGCTTACCAAAATGGAGGATGTATTACACGGTAGGGTCATCGGTCAATCCGAAGCTGTGGTAGCCGTATCGAATGCCGTACGGCGTTCTCGGGCGGGATTGTCAGATCCGAATCGACCCAACGGATCATTTATGTTTCTTGGGCCTACTGGCGTAGGAAAAACTGAGCTGTGTAAAGCGCTTGCGTCGTTTTTGTTCGACACTGAGGGCGCCATAGTTCGCCTCGATATGTCTGAGTTTATGGAAAAACACTCGGTTGCGCGCCTCATTGGCGCGCCCCCAGGTTATGTTGGTTATGAGGAGGGTGGGTATTTAACAGAGTCGGTTCGGCGTAAACCCTATTCCGTAGTGCTTTTTGATGAGGTTGAAAAGGCTCATCCCGATGTTTTTAATATCCTATTGCAAGTCTTGGAAGATGGTCGCTTAACTGATGGGCAAGGGAGAACGGTTGATTTTCGCAATACTGTGGTAGTTATGACTTCAAACCTTGGTTCTGGAGCCATTCAAGATATCGCACAGAATAAAGCGTTTGATAGTTTTAGCTTTGATGGTGGTGATCAGGATTCTGAATTGCACAATGAGCACAAATACCAAGCGATGAAGGATGCCGTAATGGAGGTGGTTAGTGGCCACTTTCGACCAGAATTTATTAATCGAATTGATGAGTTGGTGGTATTTCATCCGTTGGCAGAAACTCAAATTCGAGGTATTGCCGAAATTCAACTAGATTTACTTAAAGGTCGCCTAGCTGAGCTTGATCTAACGATTGATTTTGGGGAGAAGGTAATGGCGAAAATTGCAGCCGCGGGCTTTGATCCCATATACGGCGCGAGGCCGTTAAAGCGTGCTATACAGCAGTTACTCGAGAACCCGCTGTCGCAGAAGATATTGTCTGGAGCTTTCGTTGGGGGGCAGAATATTAAAACATCGTTGGTAGACGGTGATATTCAGTTTAGCGTAGATTAAGGATGTGTTAACTGAGTGTCAACTGAGTGTCAACTGAGTGAGAGGATGGCTGCACTCGTTGAGTGCAGCCTAACATTTACTTGCAGGCTTCTTTTAAGAAGGATTCGGACGTTTCAATCTCTTGGATCACTTCATCTGTCGATAAGTAACGGCTAGTGCCGTCTTCATCCTGCATTCTAATTCGTGCGCCATTGGTTTTTAAGGTGTTTAAGCGCCGGCGCTCTGCTTGGCACTCGGCTTCGCGCTCTTCACGGAGTTTCTTCTGTGCTTCATTCGACGATGCTGTGCTAGCTTTATCTTGGTTAGACTCCGCGGTATTAGATTCCGTCGGGTTAGTCGAGTAGGTGGTGATTTTAACGGCATCTACGCCTTGCGGCGGCACAGTTCCGTAATGAATCACGCCTTCAGCGTCGGTCCAGCGATAGAATTCTTCTTTGGCGCTGGCACTGAAGCTCGCCAAACATAAAATACTTGCCGCGACTAGTTTCACAAGGGCTTTTATTGAGGATTGATTCATTACTGTAGAGCCTTTTTTTTCGATTGCATTTCGATTGCATTTCGATTGTCGGTTTGAAAATCATGCGCTGTAGTTGGCGCGTTTTCAATTTCTAAGTTTGAGCCTTGCAAGTTCTAGGCTTCAATATGCTCCATATAGTATAGGTTATGTGGGCAAAAGTAGAATATCTATTGGGTCAAATTATTAACGATTGCCTGCTCGAGAATAAGAATGCTTATTTAAACTGAGCTTATACGTTGTTATCCTTGACTTTTTGCGCTATATCGGGAGAATATCGTAGGTGTATTTTCGACAAAACTCAACTTACATCCACGGTTTTGTTGCTATCGTAGTCAGGCTAAACGTCTGTCACGCCAACTTTCGAGCATGGGTCAACAACCTGCTTGCTCGCTAGTAGATATACTGACATAGCTTTACGCAACCTGCTGTTTCAGTCGTGACCCTGCTTTGGGCGCAATCTATTAGTATTCGCACCATTATATTCGAACATAACTTGCCTCTTAACGTATAGCTTAAGTGGCTTTTAATACTTGCGCGGTTTTGATTTTGGCGCGTTGATGTAATTAATTTTTCACCGTTTCGGGGAACCGGAACAAAATTTGAAACAGAGGATAAAAAACGTGGAAAAGCTTTCCGGTGGAGACATGCTCATTCGTGCACTTGCGGATGAAGGCGTGGAATGCTTATTTGGTTATCCCGGTGGGGCAGCCTTACATATTTATGATGCTTTATATCGACAAGATAAAGTTGAGCATATTCTTGTTCGTCATGAACAAGCGGCAACTCATGCGGCTGATGGTTATACTCGTTCGACGGGTAAAACGGGCGTGGTTTTGGTTACGTCAGGACCTGGCGCTACAAACGCGATTACAGGTATAGCAACAGCCTACATGGATTCTATTCCAATGGTGGTTGTTTCTGGGCAGGTAGCTTCTGATAAAATAGGCGAAGATGCTTTTCAGGAAACCGACATGGTGGGCGTATCACGACCCATTGTTAAGCATAGCTTTTTAGTTAAAAACGCGGCCGATATTCCCGAGATAGTAAAGAAAGCGTTTTATATCGCATCCACTGGTCGGCCTGGGCCTGTTGTAATCGATATTCCTAAGGATATTACCAATCCAATTGATTTGTATGATTACGAATACCCTGAAAAGGTGAAAATTCGCTCGTACACTCCTGTACTTAAGGGGCATTCGGGGCAAATTAAAAAAGCTGTATCGTTGCTTATGGCCGCCACTCGTCCGGTAATATATGCCGGTGGTGGTGTTGTTCAGGGGAACGGATCTGTTCAATTGACCGAACTTGCTAAAATGCTGAATTTTCCTGTGACGAATACGCTCATGGGTTTAGGGTCATACCCTGGTACGGATCGTCAATGTTTGGGTATGCTGGGAATGCATGGGACCGTTGAGGCGAATACCGCCATGCATCACGCCGATGTCATTCTTGCTGTCGGCGCGCGTTTTGATGATCGAGTAACCAATACGCCGAATAAATTCTGTCCTTCAGCCAAAATTATTCATATTGATATCGATCCCGCATCTATATCCAAAACTATCGCCGCCGATGTTCCAATTGTTGGCCCTGTAGATGGCGTCTTGGATGAAATGCTTGATCTTATTCGTAGCGCTACCGATGGGCCTGATACTAAGGCTATTGATTCTTGGTGGGAGCAAATAGAGGAATGGCGTTCACGTTACGGTATTTTGATAAATCCAATTTACGCTCAAGATACCGACTTAATTAAACCTCAAGAGGTGATTCGCGCCTTGTTTGAAGTGACCAAGGGGGAAGCTTATGTTTGTTCTGACGTAGGTCAGCATCAAATGTTTGCGGCGCAGTACTATCAGTTTGATAAGCCTCGACGTTGGATTAACTCTGGTGGTTTGGGCACGATGGGTTTCGGCTTGCCTGCTGCAATGGGTGTTCAGTACGCGCACCGTGATGCCGACGTCGCTTGTGTAACAGGTGAAGGTAGTATTCAGATGTGTATTCAGGAGCTATCCACCTGTACGCAATACAACTTCCCGATAAAAATTATTTGTTTGAATAATCGCGCGCTTGGCATGGTTCGTCAGTGGCAAGATATGCAGTACTCGGGACGTTATTCTCAAAGCTTGTACGAGGATTCCTTGCCTGACTTTGAAAAGCTTATGGATGCATACGGACATGTTGGTATTCGTGTGACTAAAAAGTCGCAACTAAAAGAAAAACTTGAAGAGTGCTTTGCTATGAAGGACCGCTGTGTGTTCATGGACATACAAGTGGATCAATCTGAGCACGTATATCCAATGCAAATTGCGCCAAACGGTTCAATGCGGGATATGTGGGTAAGCAGAACGGAGCGTACATAAATGACTAGAAGACGTATTATTTCAATGTTGATGGAAAATGAGCCGGGCGCACTCTCGCGTGTTGTTGGTCTCTTTTCGCAGCGCGGTTACAACATCGAGTCTCTAACAGTTGCTGCGACAGAGGACGCAACATTGTCCCGGCTTACGCTCACGACAATCGGTAATGACCATAAGATCGAGCAGATTACTAAGCATCTTAATCGTCTGATTGATGTCGTTAAATTGGTTGATCTTAGTGAGGGGCCTCATATCGAGCGCGAGCTCATGTTGATAAAGGTTAGGGCAACCGGTGCTCAGCGTGCTGAAGTTAAACGCTGTGTCGATATATTTCGCGGTCACATCGTCGATGTTACGCCGAGCGTCTATACCATTCAGATTACGGGTGAAAGCGATAAACTTGACGCCTTTATTCATGGTGTTGGTGAGGCATCCATTATCGAGGTCGTTCGTTCAGGAGTTTCTGGTATTGGTCGGGGTGAGAAAGTTTTAAGTTTATAGGGGTTTATTCTATTTAATTAACCCCCAAAAAGCCCGCACTAGTGGGCTTTTTAGTCTCTTACTTTGCACGCAAACGCCTACTTCTAAATGAGCCTGGAACGGCTGCTTGGGTAATGCTTCGACTTTATGTCGAAGGGGGCTGTTATCGATAACTATCTTTGGTACCAAGCCAAGGCCAAAGCCAAGGCTTACCATACTCACAATGGCTTCGTTCCCAGCGACTTGCGCATAAATGTTGGGCTTTAGCGTCTTATCTTTAAACCATTGGTTAATTCTATCGCGAGCGACCCCGCGTTCAGAGACGATTAGTGGAGCATTCTGCCAGTTGTCTTCGTTGTTCGGTGTACTTTGCCAATCTTGTAAATTTGGGGTCGCGGCTTGGATAAATACGAGTGGCGACTCAGCAAATCGTTTAAAGCTTAGTTCTGCAGGCATTTTTTCCGATTTGGCCGCAATCGCAATATCTTCTTCACCATTAATTACGCGCTGAACGGCATCGGCAGGGTCGCCAGTGTGGATTTTCAAGGCGACCTGGGGGTGTTGCTCTCTGAACTTAGTCAGAATGTCATATAGAAAACTGTAGCTTGCGGTAACGGAGCAGTACAGGCTTATAGAGCCTTGCAGTTCAGAGCTCTCTGATTGAAGCCGATCTTGAAGGGTTTCCCATTGTTGCAATATCTCGCGTGCGTTTTTTAATAAAAGCTCACCGTGCGGAGTTAATAGCACGGTACGGTTGTTGCGATCAAAAAGGCGCGTGCCAAGCTCCTGTTCCAGTGACTGTATTACTCTGCTTAATTTGGAGGGGCTGAC
>JBLIMQ010000003.1:0-94927 GCA_047638775.1 Flavobacteriales bacterium | reverse complement strand
CCACGGCCTAAAAACAGAGCATGTTGCTTATCTGCAAACTCTTCTGCCAAGCTTTCTATATCAGTAGCCAATTTAAAAGATTCTTCAATGCTCGCTGGGAGCTGTTTTAGCTCTTTAATCTTCTGTGCAATTTCTTCTTCAGGTTGATTCCTTGCTGCAGCGATGGCGAGTACTAACTGCGCCAGACCAACTAACTGTGTCGTGAAGGCTTTTGTCGACGCAACGCCAATTTCGGTTCCTGCTCGTGTCATAAACGCTAAGTCAGATTCACGCACAAGCGATGAACCCGCCACGTTGCAAATACTTAAACTGGCTTCATAGCCTAAAGTCTTTGCCAAGCGCAGTGCCGCTAAGGTATCAGCCGTTTCACCCGACTGCGATATAGTTACAAGCAACGCGCCGTCTTGAACAAACGATTTACGATAGCGAAACTCAGATGCGATTTCGACATTACACGAGACGCCCGCATAAGCTTCAAACCAATAACGTGCAACCATGCCGGAATGATAACTCGTGCCACAGGCAACGATTTGAATATGTTTAATCTTTGGGAAAAGGGCCGGGGCATTGTTGCCAAAGCTTTCCGGTATTACCTGTGTTTCACTAAGGCGGCCTTCTAATGTATTGCTGATCGCTTCGGCTTGCTCATAAATTTCTTTGAGCATGAAATGCCGATATTGGCCCTTGTCACCGGCATCGTAACTCACATTAGATTCGTGAACTTCACGCTCAACAGGCGTACCGCTAAGATCGTAAATATTGACTTCGCGACGCGTAATTTCAGCGACGTCACCTTCTTCCAAAAAGATAAACCGACGTGTAACAGGAAGCAGAGCCAATTGATCCGAGGCAATGAAGTTTTCCCCTATACCTAGACCAATGACTAAAGGGCTGCCTGAGCGAGCCACTATCATTCGCTGCGGGTCAGCTTTATCGATAATCACTGTGCCGTAGGCACCCTCCAAACGCGCAACGGCGGATTGAACTGCTGCAAGTAAACTGTCTGTGTTTTTTAGTGTCTGTTCCACTAAGTGCGCAATAACTTCAGTATCGGTTTCTGAATTAAAATGATAACCCGCCGCCTGTAGCTCTTTGCGTAAAGGAGCATGATTTTCGATGATGCCGTTATGAACAACCGCGATATGATCTTCGCTCAAGTGCGGGTGAGCATTCACTTCACTGGGTTCACCATGTGTTGCCCAGCGGGTATGCGCTATACCCGTGCCGCCATCAAGGGTTTCAACTTTCGCGGCGTCGCTAAGTTCTTTAACTTTCCCCAAACGACGAAGACGTTGCAATTGCCCCTCATCACTTAGAATTGCGACGCCAGCTGAATCATAACCACGATATTCCAATCGACGTAAGCCTTCGATAAGTATTTCAGCCACATCACGCTGCGCAACAGCACCAACGATTCCACACATAATTATTCCTTTGATTTACACAATTTATTCGACTTATTCGACTTATTCGGCTTATAAAAAGCGGTACTTAATGTATTTACTAACATTTACTTACTAGCATTCACTTAGTAAGTTTGTATCACACGTACAGATTGCGCGGTTAGTTGCTGTTTCGCCTGCTCATCTAACTCAGAATCGGTAACAAGAATATTGATATCCGTCCAGGCGAGTTCTTGATTCGGTATTCTTCGATTAAGTTTATTGGACTCGGCAACCACTATCACTTCACGTGCTACTTCCGCCATTGTCCGCGACAGTCCAACAAGCTCGTTATAGGTACATGTACCCCTTTCAAGATCTAAGCCATCGGCGCCAATAAATAACTGATCAAAGTCGTATTCACGCAAGACTTTCTCAGCAACTTGTCCTTGAAACGACTCCGAACGCTTGTCCCAGGTACCCCCGGTCATAAGTACGGTCGGTTCATTTTCAAGATTTAGTAGGTTTTGGGCAACTTGTAGTGAATTCGTCATAACCACAAGGCCTTGTAGCTGTTCCAAGTAACCCAACATCGCTGAGGTTGTTTGGCCAGAATCAATAATTACTCGATTGTGGTCACGAATGAGATCAACAGCCGCTTTAGCGATTGCTAACTTTCGTTTTGAAATCTCGGGATTTTGGCTTTCTGCGATGTGTTCTTTCGGTATAAGTAGCGCACCTCCGTGTCTACGTACTAAAAATCCGGTGTTTTCAAGTTCGCCAAGGTCTTTACGTATCGTGACTTCAGAGGTATTAAAACGCTTCGCAAGTGTATCGACACTGGCTTCGCCAACCTGCTGGAGGTACTCCGTAATATTACGCCGTCGCTGAGCTGTGTTACGTTTTTCCATACGGTTTTATACGTTTTAGGTTTTAGGTTTTAGGTTTTAGGTTTTAGGTTTTAGGTTTTAGGTTTTAGGTTTTAATTTCTTTCATTATGTTTCAAAGTGAAAGATAAATCAAAATATATACTTACATTTCCCCATAACGCAGCGTTTCGAGCGCCAAATGCGCTTTACCACCTAGAATCTACAGTCACTTCGGCCTTTATAGAGTTCGCAATAAAACATTGTTCGTGCGCTTTATGATGCATCTTTCCTATTTGCGCTTTAGTTGGTTGTTTCTCACCGGAAAACACAACTAGAGGCTTAAGCCAAACCTTCGTTATTGATATTCGACCTTCTTCACTCGCTTCCATAATCGCTGACGCTTCATCGATATAGCTATCGATCACGAAACGCCGTTTCGCGGCAATCGATAAAAAAAACAACATATGACAGCTCGATAGTGATGCAATAAACGCCTCCTCAGGATCAACATTCGACTCAATGGAAAAAGGTAAAGGTACTATAGATGGCGATGACGAAGCGGGAACAACTGTACCACCATCAAAAATCCACTCATGCCCGCGGCTGTATTCGTTATCGATGTAGCGTTCATTTTCTTTTCGAAACCATCTTATTTCCGCTGTGTAGTTAGACATAACGACTATTTAATCCCATTTTTTGGTTTAAATTTATTCAAAAACTGATCGACATTTACGCTAATGGTACGCTGACGACAAAAATACTTTAACGGAGCGTTGTCCGCAAAGCTAGTAAGCGCGGGGACGTTCGTGTTTTTACGAACAATACGAACGCCTAATCACGCGTACGAGCACGCTTAGCCATACTTGGGCTCTCTTAGACTTACTAATACCTTTAATGTGCCACTTTCAATAGCCTTCTTCGGGGCGACGGCCGTCACTCTCACTTCTATTGTTATTCTCGTCGGGATTGTTTAATTTTTCTACAAGTCGACCTCAGGCCCCTCAGTGCTAACCTCACGTTGCTGTGCACAATTAGGGCTAAACTATTCCAAGTTTCAATTGGAGCTAATAATAATGAAAAAAATAATGAAAAAAATAACGCCTCAAATTCGTCGCGGTTCGGTCATCGCTACGACCTTGCTGGCCTCCTGTTTAGGCTATACCCAGTTTTCTAATGCAGAGGTTTTTCAGGCAGAAGATTACACAAACTTTAGCGATACGACATCCGGTAATACGGGTGGAGCCTATCGCAACGATGCCGTTGATATTGAAGCGACTGGCGATACAGGCGGCGGCTTCAACGTCGGCTGGATCGATGCTCAAGAGTGGCTTACTTACTCTAATGTCACGATCCCTAGCACCGGTAGTTACACAATAAATGCACGCATTTCAAGCCCAAATGGCGCGCAGCTCGCGCTCGATTTTAACGGAGGTGCTATTCCATTAGGCTCACTCGATCTACCCGCTACTAATGGCTGGCAAAACTGGGAAACGGCGAGCAAGACCCTTGATTTAAACGCGGGTACTTATTCCTTGGGCGTATTTGCACTAAGCGGTGCTTGGAATTTTAACTGGATAGAAGTCGTAGCAAATGGCCAAAACCAGCCAGACATAATCCATCGTGAAGTAGAGGACTACGACAGCTTCTCTGATAGTACAAATGGTAATAGCGGTGGTGCTTACCGTAACGATAACGTCGATATCGAAGCAACAAGTGATGTAGACGGCGGCTTTAACGTCGGCTGGACAGATAGTGGCGAGTGGCTTGGCTTCAATAACATAAACATCGACCAAGGTGGAAACCATCAAATTCATGTTCGTGTTGCCAGCCCCAATGGTGGCGAATTAAGCTTTGATCTTAACGGTGGTGCCACTACTTTGGGAACGGTTCAAATACCCAACACTGGCGGATGGCAGAACTGGCAGACAGTAACACTCGACACCAATATCCCTGCTGGAACACACAGCATTGGTTTAATCATCAATTCTGGCGGCGTCAATATTAATTGGTTTGAAGTCGAAAGCGGTGGTGCAGGCGGTGGCGGTGGCGGTGGCGGTGGCGGTGGCGGCCAAGACCCAAATTTAGTCTGGAGCGACGAGTTCAACTCCATTGACCAAGCCACCTGGACGTATGAAGTTGGTGGTAATGGTTGGGGCAACAATGAACTCCAGTATTACAGTAATGGACAGAATTCCCGCATAGCATTCGACAACCAAGCCAATAGCAATGTTATGGTCATTGAAGCGCGTCAAGAAACTGGTGGCTCGTGTTGGTGGGGCGGAAACTGTGCTTACACCTCATCAAGAATGATGACGCAAAATAAACAGGCCTTTCAGTATGGACGTATAGAAGCGCGTTTAAAACTGCCAAAAGCCCAAGGTATTTGGCCAGCGTTTTGGATGCTCGGTAATAACTTTGCAAGCCAAGGCTGGCCACAAGGTGGCGAACTCGACATTATGGAACACGTCGGCACTAACAATATAACCTCGGGTGCTTTACACGGCCCCGGTTATTCAGGAGCTACACCCGTTACCGGCCACTTAGACCATGCTACGCCTATTGACGCGGACTACCATGTCTATGCGGTTGAATGGAGTGCAAACGAAATAAAGTGGTTTGTTGATGATAATAATTTTTACAACATTACTCGTGCCGAAGTTGAGCAATATGGTGAGTGGGTTTATGATCAACCTTTCTGGATACTGTTAAATGTTGCTGTCGGTGGGAACTGGCCAGGTGATCCTGACCATGCGAATTTCTCTACTCAAAGTTTGTATGTTGACTATATTCGTGTCTATCAGTAAGGCATTATTTATACACCTCTAGACTAATTTAGTGCTTGTTAACTCGAGCTAACAACTAGCCTAAAAACAACCTGTGTCATGACGTCTATGATTGATGCAGGTTGCTTATTTTGTGTTTACCGTACGGATAAACGTAAACTAATACCTACCACTCTAATGCTACATTCTGTTATCTCGAAACCAAAAAGCCTAAATGTACCACCGGTGACAACTTACTAAGCGTTGGCGTATCAATCATACTTTACGTAAGTAAGCCACTTCACGTTATTTAACGTCGTCTTCGATACTAAAGACAACAGAGACGCAAAATAATATTTGCGAAATACGTACGACTAAGCTCTAGGATCGCCTAGCAAGACGCATGCTCGCCTTCCCTCGAAACTTTCATATATTTATTACTAGTGCCCTTCAAGCAAGCAGCACTAGGTATAACTCTCGTTCGAGTTTAGCTAAACGGTTCGAGTAACCCTTTATACAGTCCAACCGAACGACGGTGCTTTTTAATCAGGTTAGATTCATATCATGGTCACCTCGCTTCAACTGCAATCGAGGTAGGGTCTTTAGATGTAAAACTGAAAACACCGTATATGTTTTGTGAAAAAATTTTGCAAACAACACAACACAACAATAACAAGGAAACACGTGATGCCTGCGAACCCCCCTTTAATTAACATCAGACCGCTAAAATCCGCGCTCTACTGTACGGCTCTATCCGTATCGTTGGCGATAGCTGGTTGTGGTGGCTCTGGTGGAGAAAAGACGCCAACTCCTACTCCGAGCTCAACTCCGAGCTCAACTCCGACTCCGACTCCAACTCCAACTCCAACTCCAACTCCAACTCCGACTCCGACTCCAACTCCGACTCCGACGCCGACGCCGACGCCAGATGAGGGTCTTACAATGTTGCGCGCCGATGGGCCTTTGTGGGTTAAAGCGAGCGGCACGCCTATTAATTTAAAAGGCACTAATGTCGGAAACTGGCTAGTCCAAGAGTTTTGGATGATGGACCAAGGTAGTACTGGCGTTACTGATCAATGCACACTGGAAAATACGCTCACAGACCGATTTGGCTATAGCGAAAAAGAACGCTTGATGAAGCTGTACCACGACAGTTGGTTCACCGAACGTGACTGGGACATTCTGGCTGATTTCGGCTTTAACGTTGTTCGCTTACCTTTTTTGTGGAGCGTCATTGAAGATGAAAACGCGCCGGGTACGCTTCGAGACGATGCCTGGACGTATATTGACTGGTCATTAGCTCAAGCAGAAGCACGAGGGATGTACGTAATTCTAGATTTACATGGCACCGTCGGCGGCCAAGGCCCTAATGATCACACGGGCTGTGCTGGCCAAAACCTATTCTGGTCAACACCTGAATTTCAACAACGAACTGAATGGTTATGGGAACAAATTGCGACGCGCTACAAGGACAACCCAATTGTTGCAGCCTATGGTGTACTTAACGAACCTTGGGGCTCAACCGATACCCAAATGGCCGAAGAAGCCACTGACTTATACAACGTTATACGAGAGATCGACAATAACCATATCGTTATTTTACCTGGTTACTTTTCTGGCATCAGTGCTTACGGCAATCCTGCCGACAGCGGCATGAGTAATGTTGCCTTCGAAATGCATCCATATCCTGGCATATTTGGCGACCGTCCTGATGACAGTGCTTACGATATCCATCGTGATTGGCTATTTTGCGGTGCCGAAGGCACCGGAGGGGTCTGTTGGTGGGACCAAAATATGCGCAGCTTGGATACTCCCTTACTAATGGGCGAGTTCCAACCATGGCAATCAATGGGGTTAGAACAAGGCGGGCAAATCGCACGCGCAACATACGACACCTATGCACAGTATGGTTGGGCTGCCACCAGTTGGTCCTATAAGCTGGTTTCAAACGCTGGCGGACAGGGCGAAGGTACTTGGGGAATGGTTACCAATGCGCCAAATTCTGGGGCTGACTCAGGTGTAGGAATGCTTGTAAAAGCTAGCACCTGGGATTGCGGTGGCTGGGATTCAAGTTTTGATGCAGCCTGCGCACAAGCCACTCAAACAATATCTATTGGCGGTACAGACAGTAAAACCTACTACCTTGTGGTTAAAACTGGAGCACTCGCCGCAAGCGATCCTGACGTAAGTTACGACACCATTAGCCTAATAAACGCCACTACAAACGAAGAGCTCATCATAAATGGGGGTTTTGGATCCAATACCGGTTGGAGTGAAGTCACAATTGCGGCCGGCCCTTCATTTGACTACGATAACGACGTTGCCGGCACTATCCCAGCAGGTGGAGAAGGTTCTACTCTACGTGTAACACGTCCAGATGGTGTCAGCGGTGAATTAAATGGCGCAATCTATCAGGCGATTGAGCTAACTGGCGGTGAGAGTTATACCTTCACTGGAGTATTCAGAGATAACGGCAGCGTTAATACCTGGGCCGAGATTTTCTTAGTAGAAGATGAACCACAAACCGGTGTAGATATCGTCAATGCCTCAGGTCGCGTAGATTTCGCTAATGATCCCATTGAAGATATCGAAGCGTTGTTTTCAAACTACGCAACGCAAGAATACGACGTTCATGCAGGCCTGATGAATTGGCTAACAACTACAGACGTGAACCCAATATTTGACTTTCCAGATCGTCCGAGTAATGTCAATTTGGCGCAAACGCCCTCAATCATTAGCTTAACGTGGGACGAACCCGCAGGTGACAATCTACGTTATACCGTACGCAGAAGTACGAGTGCAGGCGGTGTCAGCACAATCATTGCAGAAGGCCTAGAACTTGCCAGCTACGATGATGCTATCGATACAAGCGAAAATGCCTACTACTACACTGTTACCGCTAATAACGGCAATGGCGAAAGCTATGTGAGCGATCAGGTCCATACAGAATTACTTTCTGTTAGTGTCCCAGCAAAGATAGAGGCTGAGAATTTTTCAGACATGCTTGGTATTGAAACTGAAGCGACAACCGATACCGATGGCGGTATAAACATAGGTTTTTTTGATGAAGGTGACTGGTTTGAATATATGATTTCTGTTCCAACCACAGCAACCTATACCATTGATTATCGTGTTGCTAGCCAAGACGGTAGTAATGGATTTTCGTTATTACTTGATAATGTTGAAATCGATAGTAAAGCTGTCAGTGCTACTGGAGGCTGGCAAACCTGGGAAACCCTATCTTCAGATATCGAATTAAGCGAAGGCAATCACACGTTAAGGTTCTCAATTCTTGGTGGTGGCGGTTGGAACTTCAATTGGATGGAAATAAGTAATACTCCGCAGTAATAGATATGGGGCGGCGTTTCGTCGCCGCCCCTTTTAAAAACTCTACCTAAACGACAATTTGGTCAACCCTCCTAATAAATCCTCTCTTTGCTCACTACCGCGGTGAAACTAACATCGGTTTTTTCCAAGTAAAGTCTGCCTAGAATAGACTTCATCGAGTTATCGCCTATTAATATACGTTAACTAGTGACTTGCCTTTATCTCTATACCTGCCTAGACTCCTCAGCGAGACAAAACATACACAAGGAAAAAAATATGAAACTACTAAAAGTAATTGGCCTTAGTGCCATAGCATTCACTTTGACAACCGGTTTTAGTGTTGGCGGGAATGATTTAAAAAGCTCCAAAAAAATCAAAAAGGGACCTGTTGAAATAAGCGCACCGTATGCCAAATACACTAAGTATTATGGTTATGTTGACAAAAATGTTACGCCAGAAGGTAAGTACCAAAATAAAGACGCTTACTACCTTTATGTATGGGTACCCGCCGCAGCTGATGAAATCGGCTTAAGTATGATATCACCAGCCAAAGGAAAAGCTGGCAAGAAAGACTTTAAACACTCGAACTTTTCTGTTGGTATGAAAGCCGATAAAAAGGCCTATTTTGATACCTATCTCGTGCTAGACCGTATGTCTTTAACTGATCCAGCCAAAATAAAAGACGCGAGTAAAGTTCTCGATACCTTAGCTAAAAATGACGATAGCAGTGAGCTTCCTAAAAACCCAGGTGGCAGTAAATACAATTCTTTGTTACGTCATGAGTCTCAACTTGGCAACCCGACAAAAGCAATTGTTCGCGGGCTCTACCGTATAACATTCACTTCATTTCGTGGTTCTGTACAAGGATCATATCTTGCTACCATTGGTACAAACATTCCGGGTATCAAAGTTGCCGCTAGCTTGGAAGAGCTTCACGCAATAGTAAATAAGTAGTCTAGTACACGCCCTTGTAAGAGGGCGCGGTTCTATTTTATTCCAACAATTATTCGTTTATCAAAGATAATTTCTATAATTCCTTTGTTCTTTTCTTAGAATGCTTCTGCTTCATCTCTGTCTAGTTCAATATTCCAATCAGTTTCTGACCGATGTACTCTACCCGGCGAATTCATAGAGCAGCGATTCTTTGATTTATACCTGCTGGCCAAACGGATGGTTTCTAGCCATTACAGCCGTTTTTAATTGCTATTTTGTAGTGGTCTATATGAACCGACCGAGAATGTGGAAAACGATAAATCATGTATTGAAGAATACAATAACCATCCGCCTTCCTGGATTACATACGCAACAGATACTCGAAAGTGCACCAAGCTCAATAAGTAACAACCAAAATATAGATAGCTGAAAGACTAAACGTTTACTAGATATCCGTATTTGTTACAGCGTCTAAAAAGAAGGAAAGGGTGTTAATGATCCCATATTTGATCTGCTAGGATCGTCCAACAAAGTTTTTAAACTTTCATTAGCCGTAAACGCTTTACCAACCACCGAGCTCACCTCCGATCTGTCAGCCGAACCCTCAGAAGAAAAAGCGCTACAGTTTCTTCGCGGTAAAGTTATTCAAACGCGCTCATATATAGTGCTGATAGTTGTTGAGCTGCCGCGATATATCTACCTTTTTCTGCAATGTTTTTTTTGAATTGCTTTACTAGCTTGCGCACGAGTATGTGCCTCAATTAAGACAGGTTCTGCAAACACGCACGCGTAATATCTTCGCTTTTTTTGTCCCATCGGCCTGATTTAATTGTGCCTATCGATAACCCTCCGATGACGTTACTCAAACACGAATTTCATGTTCAGCATCCATTTTTTCCAAAACTAATTTTGACGGCGATAAATTTTTTTCTTCATAACGATGTACTTTTGTACCTCATGTATCAGGCGCTTTATCAATGGCGCTTTTACACCACCGTAAATTTTTCACACTATTTCGACGTTTCCTCCAAGCTAAGTTTACCGAATTCACTACGCATACTTATTTCAACTAATTGCATTAACGCAAACATTAGATTAAAACCACCATAAAATGCTTTCGTGGGTCAAATAACCGACCATATAGAACACCGTCCATTGCTAAAGAGACATTATCTTTAGGAATCGGCTTTTTTTGAGGGTATATCAGCAGCGAATTCTTTTAAGGAGTGGCTCCTATAAGCAACTTTACCCACAAGGGGTACGAGCATGTGGAAATGCACCTAGAGTACAGAGGAGAATTTACCCAATCGTTCTATAACGATGGCTTCGTTGTTCAGAACGATACGTACTGTGATCCGCAGCAGTAGGATTATTACAATTGCACCATCAAGCCATAGAGCTAGTGCAGGTATTTTCTACTCTGGGTGTGTTTTGTTTAAGTGGTAAAATGAATCTTAAAATGCAGATACCGTCCTTTGTCAAATATCGACTTTATGGTGTGTTCTTCGATATTAATACAGGCTTACGGCGACACGTGGGTGCGACATTCATGCGGAGCGGTAGTTAGTAGCTAAGAGGCAAACAGCCAGAGCTATAAATTGTATCGCTAAGCGTTATATCACTCTAAACGGGTCAAGCGGGTCAAGCGGGTCAAGCGGGTCAAAAGATTAGGGGCGATTAAACCCCAAAATAACTCGACTACTTTTTACTCGGACGAAGCCAGTTCGGAATGAATTGGGCCTTCGCGCGCGTAACAACTAGCGTACCTTCTGCTACATTGGTTGTTACTGTCGAACCTGCGCCAATCGTCGCACCTTTAGAAATTGTTAACGGCGCCACCAAAGCTGAATTTGATCCGACAAAAACATTATCCTCTATCTGTGTTTTATGTTTATTGGCACCATCATAATTACAGGTAATGGTCCCCGCACCAACGTTTACGTTCTGCCCCAACTCGGCGTCACCAACATAGCTTAGATGATTTATTTTTGAACCTTTGCCGACATAAGCATTTTTCGTTTCGACAAAATTACCAACCTTAGCGCCATTTGCGAGTTCCGTACCGGGTCTAAGGCGAGCAAAAGGGCCAATATCGCATGACTCACCGACAATACAACTTTCCAATACAGAGTTGGCCTTAATAGTCGTATTATCTCCGATTATCGCGTTTTTTACCTGACAGTTTTGCTCAAACGTTACATTATTACCTATCTGGTTTTCACCTAAAAATACGCAATTAATGTCAATGACACAGTCCATTCCGGCAATTAAACTTCCGCGAAGATCAAAACGTGCGGGGTCTATAAGACTGACACCCTGTGTTAATAAACGCTCGGCATGTTCTTCTTGAACCTGACGCTCTAATTCAGCCTGTTGAAAACGATCATTCACGCCTAGTACCTCATGTTCATGTTTTGGGTGGGCAGCAATCACTTGCACCCCGTCATTCACAGCCATAGCAATAATGTCAGTTAAATAATATTCACCTTGCGAATTATCGTTACTTAACTGGCTAAGCCACGTTTTCAGTAAACTCGCTTTCACAGACATTACACCTGTGTTCACTTCGTGTATTTGGAGTTGTTCTTGGCTAGCGTCTTTTTGTTCAACTATCGATGTGATTTGATCGTGTTCGTTACGAACTATACGACCGTAACCGTTAGGGTTGTCGAGCTCTACGGTTAAAAGACCCATGGCACTGTCACTAGTGCATGCAATTAATTGCTCTAGGGTTTCAGGTTTAATCAACGGTACATCCCCATACAGGATTAGCACTTTACTATCGTCATCGAGATATGGAGATACCTGCTGAACGGCATGGCCAGTTCCCAACTGCTGTGGTTGCACAACGTAATTAAACGCCTGACCGGTTAGAGCACTTTTAAGCTCATCGGCGCCGTGCCCCACAATAATATGGGTTTTCGTTGTATGTAGCTGTGCAGCACTATCAATCACATACTGTATAAAAGATTTGCCGGCTAAGGTGTGCAAAACTTTCGGTCTATTTGAGCGCATGCGCGTGCCTTTACCAGCCGCTAGAATCACCGTTTCGATCATTTGCCTTTCCTGCATCGTATTTGAATTAATTTCACCTACAGTTTAGTGCTTCTCTAAACGCTAGGCGAAAAAAAAGGCGGATAACCGCCTCTTTATAACTATCTTCTGTATGTAGACTTATCGGGCTTTTCTGCGAATAGCCTTAAGTGTACGGATCTGCGCGACAGCTTCTGCAAGTTGTGCAGCGGCTTTACTGTAGTCCAAGCCATCTGGCTGGTCTTTCAGTGCTTGCTCGGCTCGTTTCTGAGATTCAAGCGCGGCCGCTTCGTCCATATCGCCTTCACGCAACACGGTATCGGCAAGAACGGTTACTACTGTTGGCTGCACTTCTAAGAAGCCACCTGACACGTAATAAACTTGCTCTTCACCTTGCTGCGTTTTAAGACGAATAGGTCCTGCCTTTAAGGCGGTCATTAAAGGTGAGTGCCCGTATGTTATTCCGAGTTCACCTTCACAACCATTCGCCACTAGAATCTCAACGAGACCAGAATAGATCTCGTCTTCGGCACTAACAATGTCGCAATGGAAAGTCATTGCCATGGGTTTTACTCCAGCTTAAGCCGCTTTTTCAGCGATTTTTTTCGCACGTTCAACAGCTTCATCGATAGAGCCAACCATGTAGAAGGCTTGCTCTGGAAGACTGTCGTAATCACCCGCTAACAAACCTTTAAAGCCTGCAATGGTGTCTTTAAGCGAAACATACTTACCAGGCGATCCGGTAAAAATTTCTGCAACGTGGAAAGGCTGTGAAAGGAAACGTTCGATCTTACGCGCGCGTGAAACCGTTAGTTTATCTTCTTCACTAAGCTCATCCATACCCAAGATTGCAATAATATCTTTCAGCTCTTTATAGCGCTGAAGAACAGTTTGCACACCACGAGCAATATCGTAGTGCTCTTGACCGATAATTAATGGATCAAGCTGACGTGAGGTTGAATCGAGTGGATCGATCGCAGGGTAAATACCCTTAGCGGCGATGTCACGCGACAATACAACAGTCGAGTCCAAGTGAGCAAAGGTAGTTGCTGGTGATGGATCTGTTAAATCATCCGCTGGTACGTATACCGCTTGAATCGACGTGATCGAACCATCTTTTGTAGAAGTAATACGCTCCTGCAATACGCCCATTTCTTCTGCAAGTGTAGGCTGATAACCTACCGCAGATGGCATACGACCAAGAAGTGCTGATACTTCAGTACCTGCAAGTGTGTAACGATAGATGTTATCAACGAATAGAAGTACGTCTTTACCTTCGTCACGGAATTTTTCAGCCATGGTCAAACCCGTTAATGCTACACGCAAACGGTTTCCAGGGGGCTCATTCATCTGTCCGTAAACCATGGCAACTTTTGATTTATCAAATTGCTCAACGTTTACAACACCGGCTTCTTGCATTTCGTGATAAAAATCATTTCCTTCACGAGTACGCTCACCAACACCAGCGAATACAGATAGACCACTGTGCTCGGTTGCGATGTTGTTGATTAATTCCATCATGTTTACAGTTTTACCAACACCGGCACCACCGAACAGACCAACTTTACCACCCTTGGCGAATGGACAAACCAAGTCGATAACTTTAACGCCTGTTTCTAGTAGTTCAGATGAAGAGGACAACTCATCGTAAGCAGGGGCAGGGCGATGAATAGAAGCACGTTCTTTTTCACCAATAGGTCCGCACTCATCGATTGGGTTACCCAATACATCCATGATACGTCCTAGTGTTTCCGTACCAACTGGCACAGAAATAGGCGATCCCGTATTTTCAACTTCTAGTCCGCGAGATACACCTTCAGAAGAACCCATAGCAATAGCACGAACAACACCGTCACCCAATTGCTGTTGAACTTCTAAGGTCAATTCTTTTGATGGTACCTTTAAGGCATCATATACCTTTGGAACTTCATCGCGTGGAAATTCCACGTCGATTACAGCACCAATAATTTGCACGATACGTCCGATACTCATAAACGCTTCCTCGTAACCTTTTTCTTAATTTCTAAATTCTTTAAAAAGCCGTGAGAAAAAAATCTTACGGCGCTCATTTTTGTCTGCTTTGCGTTAAACCGCCGCAGCACCTGCAACAATCTCAGATATTTCTTGAGTAATCGCTGCTTGTCGTGCTCGGTTATAGGCGCGGTTTAAGTCGTCTATCAGTGAGCCGGCATTGTCAGTCGCAGATTTCATTGCAATCATTCGAGAGGATTGCTCGCAAGCATTATTCTCAGCAACAGCTTGGTATACCTGTGATTCGATATAACGCTTTAACAAACCATCAAGTAACTCATGCGCATCAGGCTCGTAAATATAATCCCAAGAGCTTTTCGGCTTATCGCTTTCATCAGCTAAAAGAGGCAAGAGCTGATTAACATAAGGCTCCTGCGTCATGGTATTAACAAAGTCGTTCCCAACAATGTATAAGCGATCAATTGTGCCTGACGCAAATGCGTCCAACATAACTTTTACGCTACCAATCAATTTAGCAACTTCTGGCTTTTCACCGAGTTCACGAACACTCGCAACTACATTCCCACCAACACTGTTAAAGAATGAACCGGCTTTACTACCGATTAAACAAAGGTCTGACTCTACACCTTTGTCCATCCATTCTTTACTGTGACGAATAGCCGCTTTAAATGTATTAATATTTAAGCCGCCACACAATCCGCGATCGGTCGAAACGATGATGTAACCAACACGTTTAACTTCACGATCACTTAGGTAGAGATGGTGATACTCTGGATTACCACTCGCTATATGACTAACAACCGAACGAATTCTTTGTGCATAAGGCTTTCCTGCACGCATGCGTTCTTTAGCCTTACGCATTTTACTCGCTGCAACCATCTCCATAGCGCTGGTAATTTTGCGCGTATTGTTGATGCTGCCGATTTTGCCACGTATTTCTTTTCCGCTCGCCATGAGAACTTACCAGGTTTGAGTGGCTTTAAAATCGTCTAGGGCTACTTTAAGTCCTGCAACGATATCTTTGTCGTACGCGCCAGTATTCATCTTAGCCATAAGATCTGTTTGGCTAGAATTCATATACGCAAGCAAAGACGATTCAAAATCTAGAACCTTATCAACAGCCACGTCGCTCAAGTAGCTTTCGTTAACGGCATAAACAACAACCGACATTTCAGCAACTGATTGAGGTGAATACTGTTTTTGCTTCATCAATTCTGTCACACGCTCACCATGCTCTAACTGAGCTTTGGTTGCGTCATCTAGATCAGATGCAAACTGCGAGAATGCCGCTAGTTCACGATACTGAGCAAGTGCAGTACGAATACCACCAGAAAGCTTTTTAATAACTTTAGTTTGCGCAGCACCACCAACACGTGACACAGAAATACCGGCGTTCATTGCTGGGCGTATGCCCGCATTAAACAAATCAGATTCTAAGAAGATCTGACCATCGGTAATCGAAATTACGTTAGTTGGTACGAAAGCGGAGACGTCACCGTCTTGGGTTTCGATAATGGGCAATGCCGTCAAAGAACCTGTTTTGCCTTTAACTTTACCGTCAGTAAGTTGTTCTACGTAGTTTGCATTTACACGCGATGCGCGCTCGAGTAAACGAGAATGCAGATAGAAAACATCACCAGGATAAGCTTCACGTCCAGGAGGACGACGAAGTAGCAAAGATATTTGACGATAAGCCCAAGCTTGTTTGGTTAAATCATCATAAATAATTAGCGCATCTTCACCTAGGTCACGGAAGTATTCTCCCATGGTACAACCAGAGAATGGAGCTAAGAATTGCATTGCTGCAGGGTCAGAAGCTGTAGCCGCTACAACAATGGTGTGATCCATTGCGCCGTGCTCTTCTAACTTACGTACTACTGATGCTATAGATGAGGCTTTTTGCCCGATCGCAACGTAGATACATTTAATTCCTGTGCCTTTCTGATTAATAATGGCATCAACAGCAACCGCTGTTTTACCTGTTTGGCGATCGCCAATAATCAATTCGCGCTGACCACGTCCAATTGGGACCATGGTATCAACGGCTTTAAGGCCGATTTGAACAGGTTGATCAACCGATTGACGAGCAATTACACCCGGCGCGACTTTTTCAACAGGCTCAGTACGTTTTGCATCGACTGGACCTTTACCATCAATTGGAACACCCAAAGCATTAACCACACGACCAAGAAGCTCAGTACCAACTGGCACTTCTAGAATACGGCTGGTACATTTACAGCTTTGACCTTCGGCGATAGATTTGTAATCACCCAATACTACGGCACCAACAGAGTCACGCTCTAGGTTAAGTGCCATACCATAAACACCACCTTCGAACTCTATCATCTCACCATACATTACTTCGGCAAGGCCATGAATACGGATAATACCGTCAGTTACCGATACTACGGTACCTTCGTTTTGCGCTTCGCTTGATACAGTTAAACTGTCGATGCGCCCTTTAATAATTTCACTTATTTCAGAAGGATTCAGCTGTTGCATACTGGATTTCCTTTAAGTTAATTCGGTTTAGGGAAGTGTTAATAGCACTTACCCGGATCATGCGTTCATGGCCTCAGCCAACTTTGCCAGACGACCGCGAATCGAAGCATCGATAACGGTGTCGCCAGCGCGTATTAATACGCCGCCCAATAATTCTTTGTTTACTGTCGTTTGACAGGCCACATCGCGAGCTAGGTTTTTCTTAAGGCCAACTTCGAGTGCATTGAGTTGTTCATCAGAAATCTCAAAAGCACTTTCCACCGATACATCGATGGTTTTTTCTTGATTGGCTTTAAATAGCTCGTAAAGCGCAAAAACTTGCGTTAATAAACTTAAACGACCGTTTTCAGAAAGAATTTTTACAAAATTCTGCTGTTTATCGTTGAGCTTATCACCACATATATCGTTCATTGCGGTACTTTTTGCATCTGCCGTTACGCTGGGAGAAGCAAAAAGTTTGGCTGGCAACTCTTGTTCACTTACCGCAGCCAATAAGGCTAGGGCGTCGGACCAAGAGGCCAAAGCAGACTCGCCTAAAGCGTGCTCGAAAGCGGCTTTAGCGTACGGTCTGGCTAATGTGGTTAACTCTGCCATTGCTTCGTTAACCTCGCTTAAAGTTCTGCTGCGAGCTTGTCGAGCATAGTGCTATGAGCACTTGCATCAACACTGCTTTCGAGCACTTTAGTAGCACCAACCAATGCAAGTTCGGCCACACGCCCGCGAAGGGCTTCGCGTGCTTGACTAACTTGACGATCGATTTCAGCACCAGCGGCTGTTTTAATGCGGTCGGCTTCTACCACGGCTTGCTCTTTAGCTTCATCAATAACTTGAGACGCACGTTTGTTAGCCGATTCAACTATTTTAGCCGCTTGTGCTTTGGCTTCTTTTAGTTGGTCAGCAACTTTTTTTCGTGCAAGTTCAAGATCTTTATCCGCTCGATTAGCCGCTTCTAAACCTTCTTCAATACGTTGCTGACGAGCAGCCATCGCACTAATGATTGGCGGCCACACGTACTTGTAGCAAAACCATACGAATATAATAAACGATATAGTTTGCCCAATAATTGTTGCGTTAAAGTTCACGCTAGCAACCCCTTATTAAGAGAATAGATTTTATGCGAAACGACTTATTGGCCGTTTGCACTTAAAAGAGCAGCAACAAATGGGTTAGCAAATGTGAACCACATGCCGATACCAATACCGATCATAGTGATCGAATCGATAAGACCAGCAACTAGGAACATTTTAACTTGTAAAGCAGGAGCTTGTTCTGGTTGACGAGCTGCACCTTCTAAGAATTTGCCACCCAATAGTCCGAAGCCGATTGCTGTGCCGAGTGCGCCCATGCCTAAAACTAGCAATACGCCTAGTACTGTCATAGAAAGAATGGATTCCATTGTTACCTCCAGGTAAAAAAATAAAGTTAAAAGTAGTAAGTTAGATTAAAAATTAATGGTCTTCGTGCGCCATGCTTAAGTACACGATGGTTAACATCATGAAAACAAAAGCTTGAAGCAAAATAACGATTAAATGGAACGCCGCCCAAACGAAATGCGCTGGGAGCTGAAAATAGCCAAGCATTGCAATGAGAATAAATATCAATTCTCCGGCGTATAAGTTACCGAAGAGACGCAATGCTAGAGAAATTGGACGGGCTATTAAGGTAATGCCTTCTAAAACTAGGTTTGCTGGCAACATCCACTTCCCGAAAGGGTGGAAGCAAAGCTCAGAAAGAAAACCACCTAGGCCTTTTACCTTGATACTGTAAAATATCATCAGAATAAAGACACTAATAGACATAGCAAAGGTTGTATTTGGATCTGTTGTCGGTACAACCTTAAAGAATAGATGTGGATCGCCCGTAATTAGCTGAGCCGCGAAGGGCAACCAATCCACCGGGAGAAGATCCATCGCGTTCATTAGGAATATCCAGCAAAAAACTGTAAGAGCCAATGGTGCGATTAAAGGGTTATTACCGTGAAAGGTATCCCTTACGTTTTTGTCAACAAACTCGATAATGGATTCTACAAAATTACCAAGACCTGTCGGCACGCCTTCGTTCGCTTTAACCGCAACACGACGGAAAATAAAACAAAACAAAACACCTAATACTACTGACCAACCTAGGGTATCGACATTAAACGCCCAAAAACCCATATCTTTGGCTTCTTGAGCACTATGAGCAAGCGTCCATTGCGTTGTTTCTAGTACTTGCTCGGTACCATCTGCATTATGACGAGCATATCCTGCAGGTAATTGACCAAGAGTCATATTTTGCAAGTGATGCTGGATATAATCCGTTGAGGTTAAACCTTCTGAATTTGCCATTTCTAAAGAAGCTGCCTATGTAATTCGCTGAATCTACCACGCTATGATGGGATTCAAGCTTAAACGGTTTTTGCTAAGTGCTTTCCTGCAATATAAAACTGTAGTGTCACCATCGACACATACGCTGCAAAGAAAACCAATATATTTAATTGCTGAACGTATTTAAAAACCAACGCAAAGCCTAAGACAGTCGCAACAAGTTTGACGGTCTCACCGAACTGAAACGATCGGTAAATTTCAATAGCGTTATTAGCGCCACGGTAACGAAAGGTGTAACGAGTGAAGAGTAGGTTAGGTAGGACAAATACCAATGCACCAAGAAGCAACGACACCGTAGCTTTTTGATAAACGCAATACACTAGGCCAACTACAGGCAACAATACAGCCAACTGCAACCCGAGAGTAAGCAAAATTGGTGATTTTAAAATAACGCTTTTCAAACCGCGATTCCGCGCCAAAATTTCAGTCATTCTGGGCCGTGATCACATACGTTATCATCACTGCCGTATGTCCAGTAGATGTCGCTATGTAGAGCTGATATCTGAATTAGGTCCTTCCCAAGTTTCTATTCTTTTCTATTCTTTTCTATTTGGCTCTTCTTAAACTAAAAGTCTGTATCAACCCTAGCTTTAATGAGGCCTTTTTATTACACCAGTGCCCTGCTCTACATGTTATGTGCAGAAGGGCGTCAGGATTATAGGGAGCTTGTGCGCTGCAAGCAAGGGTCAAAAGTCCTAAAAGCTAGAGAATCTAGGCGCTGAGGGCGTGAATTGTCTTAAATTAGTTAAGAACCACTCTTTTCAGCATCTTGCGGCACTAATCCGAGGGTTGTTGCGCGTCTATTACGTAATTTTTACAATTCAAGATCCATCTCCTAGCGAGGCTGTTGTAAACTTCAATTAGCAATCAGGAGCAAAAGACGACTCATGAATAGCCCCATTGATGGCCTAAACACACAATTACGTGTACTGACTAGATAAGAAACAAGAAGACGCCGTCTTAGCTAGCATTAAAAAAGGACATATCTCGTTATAAATTCACACTTCGATACGACTCCTTATGCCACCCTAGTTTTGTGGCTTACCGTAACAATATTGAATAGGCACGGGAGAAGTATTTACTGTGATCGCGAATAGGCCAATTATTGGGCCACTGAGCATAGTCCAAATGACGAATAACACCGTAACTCAATGGATTGCTAGTTTGGCGTTCAAGCTTTAATGCTTAATATAACTGTTCCTTATTTGGAGCGATGTACCCTTACAGTCTTGGAGACGACACACGCAACTAGAGTGATTAACTCCCACAACCATGGTTCAGCTTCGGCTAGGGCCACTCTAAAGAGCAATTAGGATTTATGAATAAGGTGTTAATGATGCACAGCCAATTTACCAAGATATTTCTACTGCTAGCGCTTAGTGCTCTGGCTGTAGTGGTCAATGCTGCGTCATATACAACTATCGACAAAAAAACACTCGAAATTGATTTTAGTGCTCCCAAGCAGCCTACTCTTTTGATTTTTTGGGCTTCTTGGTGCCCTGGCTGCAAGGCTGAAATTCCAAATATCAAGGACGCTTTTGCCGCTTACCCCGATATCCATTTTGTCGGTATAAATGTTAATCGAAATGTCAAAGACGGACTTCACGTCCAAACCATTCACGACCTGCCATATCCTTCAATTTCTGATCCTACTCTAAGTCTAACGCATCACTTCCATATACGCGGTACACCAGGCTTCATATTATTGGACTCTCAAGGCAAAGAAGCCGTTCGTACGCGCTTCGTCAATAGGTCGCTAAAGCTTGCCATGAAAACTCTATCGGTAAAGGTAGTTCACGGAACGAATAAAACCCTCCCTAAAGTTGCTAAGCCGACGAACTAAGTTTTTTCCGGCAAGGTATGTATGGCAAGGCTCTATATGGCAAAGCCGATATAAGTAACGCTCAACCATAAATAGCACTCTACTAAGCAGTAGCCATTTGTGGGTAGACTCTAGCTAGCTTAAAATCTCATCGCTCTCAGTTTGCAGATGAACCTTCAAATGCACCATTTATTTTTAACCTGTATTGTTAGCCTGTTAATAATGACGAAGGCACTATGTTTTAGGTTTGGGCAGGGGCATTGCATTGGTGTCGTCGCGGGAAAATCTACAATCGTTTATTGTAGTCTCTCGAGACAGGCGGATACATTGCTACAGCTTCCCAGTGTTATAACTGTGGTGCGGCAAATAATGAGTATACCTGCTAAAAGGTGTCATATTATGAATAAACTACTTATAAGTGTTCTTATCGTTTTTTCTATTCTTATTTGCTTTAACGCCTGTAATACGCGGTCAACACAATACGACTTTTCCAACGTACCGTATTTACACGACGATTCGACCATATACGTCCCGTACCCCCATGACCCTTTTGAATCTGACAAACCATTAGATCAAAACTATTTCGACCCGTTTTTACCTGACTAACTCTTGGCGCTCAATGAATTTTCTACGTTTAACGATTTTATCTATTAATGTAAAGTTCAGTACGCTGGATTAAGTGTAAAGTCTAATATGGCTTGCTCTTGGCCATTAATCTGTATCGCAAGAGAGTGCTTGCCGGTATAGTATTTTCGTGTACTGATAACTTTAAAACTGTGCTTTTTTACAATGCTCTCGCTTTCTCCTTTATTCATGTGCATGTTTTTCAGTTTAAAAACTTTTGGACTAAGTTCGCCGTTTGATTTTTTAAAATACACACGGTAGTCCACTACAAATTTTTGCGAATTCTTCTGCGCGAGCAAATCTAAAGAAAACTCAAGACTCTCTCCAATCGACAAAGATTCCCGCTTTAATTTGAAGTTTTTTATCTCAATTTTTGGATCAACGCTATAACCCAACAGAACAAAACTAGCGGGATTCCCCTGCTTAACTAATACACGAGTTGCATGAGTAATGATCCAATTAACACGATCTTGTCGTTCTTTGCTTTCACTCTTCGCTTGACTCTGCCAACTCAAACATAAATCAATAACGGTTTGTTGATGGTCTTTGGCAATATCATTTAGATTATTTGCTACCGAGCGACGTACATACAAGCTTTCGTCGTATCGAAGCTTACTTAGGTAGGGCAGGATTTTTTTCGGGTTTTCAACAAAAGCTTTTAATTGTAAACCCCACGGCAATCGCGGTCGTAAGCCTTCAGAGACCAATCGCCGCACATGCTCACTGGGGTCCAGAAGCCACGTATCCAAATGATCCCATACAACTTGCTCGTCACCTTCGATAAACGGCCTGATCGCAAACTCAGAACTAAACAAAGGTGTAAGTGTGGCTAATGCTGGTAGTGATGATTTGGGTGAGCTAAGCCCGTGAACAGCCAAAAAATCTATCACCGGCCAAGCGGCAAAACCACGTAAGTTGTCATCCGGATTACCGTAATCCCAGTGCTTTGGGAGTTGTAACAGCGACTTAGCTCTGGCGCTGACAGTGGCCGGCCAGCATTGATTAATGTGTTCAATAAGAAAGTTTACACGCTCTTTGAGTTCCAAAGTCGATATTGCCGGCCAGCTCTGTGTTATGAACTGTTTCGCTAGAAAACCTGGATCTACGGCACTCAAGCCCTGTGCGATACGTTCACACGCCACCTTATCTAATCCATCTTTCATTGCTCGTTGGCTCATAAACTCTTCTCTTTAACGGTATATTATGTTGTTAATGGTGTTTTTAACATAAGTAAATCATCTAAAGCAAAGGCGGTTTTTTTGGCGCTACTGCTGAAATTAGCTATGCTTCAATGTGTAGCGCCTATACTGGTAAAGCCAGAATAGGGGTGTGGCCTCAATAATGTGGTGATTTTGACCTGCTCTTCAATTGGCAGGTATTTAGGGTTAGACAACAGTCTTATGGCACAAAAAGTTTTAATAATTGAAGACAGTGCGGCATTTTCGGGAATTTTACAAAAAATGCTACTCGACACTAATGCTGTCTTAAGTGATATTGCCGAAAGCCATGCAGAGGCCGAAGGACTATTACAGTCCCACGCTAATCAATACTTTGCCGCTATCGTCGATTAAAATTTACCCGATGCAGCACATGGTGAGGCAACCGACTTATGCGTTAGATACAAAATTCCAGCCCTAGTATTCACTAGCTCTACCGACCAAGCTTTAAAAGAAGATCTCTGGGAACGTGGCATAGCCGATTATGCACATAAATCCGGAGCTTTTAGTCTTGAATACGTCATGTGGGCCATTGGCCGTTTACGTAA
The DNA here is from genome assembly GCA_047638775.1 of Flavobacteriales bacterium. Taxonomy (GTDB): domain Bacteria; phylum Pseudomonadota; class Gammaproteobacteria; order Pseudomonadales; family Cellvibrionaceae; genus Agaribacterium. The sequence goes on along the minus strand of JBLIMQ010000003.1, from coordinate 71,550 downwards.
AAACTCTGACGTAGAAGTACTCGTAGTTGATGATTCGCTGGTAGCGCGAAAGAGTTAACGGTTTCGGGTACATTTTGCCAAAAGCGGTGAAGAAGCCCTTCAAGTACTTAAAGAAAACCCGACCATTAAGTTAGCCGCAATCGATTGTTATATGGAGGGTATGACAGGCATAGAACTTGCCGCAAAAATTCGCGAAAAATTCGATAGCGCAAGCTTGGAAATAATTGGAGTTTCATCTCAAGGTGGCTCAGCCATTTCGGCAGAGTTTATAAAATCTGGCGCCAATGACTTTTTGATTAAACCTTTTAGTCCAGAAGAACTGCTGTGCCGAGTTAATCGTGCCGTAGACCGTATAGAAACTTATACCGAAATGGCGGCCTTAAACCAGATTAAAAATCAACTATTGGGCACCGCCGCACATGATATTCGTGGTCCAATCGGTGCAATTAAAACTGCCGCCGATTACATTGTAAATCGTAAGCCTAACCCAGAACGCGAGCGCAGAATGCTCGAAATGATTCAAAAAAGCAGCGCTCACTTATTAGATTTACTATCCGATCTACTTGATGTTTCGTCTATTCAGGGTGGCGATCTCGTACTCAGTATTGCTCAAACCGACCTTGCAGAAGTACTAAGAGACCGTATCGAGTTATATCAAGCACGAGCTGATGAAAAATCGATTGTTGTGAATACAAACATTCCATCAAGTTGTCTAATACAGGCCGACGGCAGTAAGGTTATTCAACTTGTTGATAACCTGCTGACGAATGCGATCAAATACACACAGCAAACTGGTCAAGTGCTTGTCGAGCTAGAACTTAAAGATATGCAAGTGGAAATCCGCGTAAATGATAGCGGCCCGGGAATAGCCGAGGCCGAATAAAAACGGCTATTCGATGCGTTTACTACCTTAAGTTCAAAAGCAATCGGTGGCGAGAAATCTACAGGTTTAGGTTTGGCTATAGCTAAAAAAGTCGTGACGGCCCACAAAGGCACTATTTGCTACGAAGCGGCCACATTAGGCGGATCATGTTTTAAAGTGATGCTTCCTGTAGCGTAATACCGGTTAGATTTACTAGCTAGATTTACTAGCTAAGCAGGCTTCAGCAAATCGATTAGATTATCAAGCCGTATAATTAGTCTTGGCAGAGCCGTTTCTGGTCCTTCAATATGCAAATCTTCTACGTCGAAGTATTCTACATTTTTATCTCCCAGCTCCCATATTTCTTCAAGCATTGGTTTATGCTCGTCTAAACTTACGGCAATAATTCGATCAAACTCATTAAAGTGAGACTCTTGGAAACTCACCGGAAACCGTTCGTGACCAAGCGGTTGAATACTAAGACTTGCCAACTTATCCAAGGTATTTTGCGCTATAGGACCAACATTTCCATTGCCTTCAAATGTTCTTTGTATACCCATGGAGTCCGCCTGCCAGGGTATTCCATAAACGCCTGCAAAGTGATTAAAGTACTCCTCAGAGAAGCGGCTACGGTAGTAATTTCCAGTGCATAGGAAGAGTATTTTTTTCATTTAGGTTCGCTACTAATCTCTAAAGTTATTAAATTGAAACGGTTGCCCAAGTTCTGCTCCACGAACTAAAGCCATGACAGCTTGTAAATCGTCACGTTTTTTACCCGTAATACGTAGCTTCTCTCCTTGAATAGCGCATTGGACCTTAACCTTGCTGTCTTTAACCAATTTAACCAGCTTCTTGGCTATATCACCTTCAATACCTGCTTTATAGTTTATTTTTTGAACAAAGCTTTTTCCGCTGTGCTCAATACTTTCAGAAGACATGGAGTCAGCCGATATACCACGTGAAACGATTTTATTTCTTAAAATGTCCCGCATTTGATCAACTTGGAAATCGCTTTCCGTCTTAATCGTCGTAATATCATTATCATGGTCGAAACTCGCCTCTACCCCTCGAAAATCAAAGCGAGTACTCAGCTCTCGGTTAGCGTTATCGATGGCGTTTTGGACTTCATGAGTATCTATTTCCGATACAATATCAAATGTGGGCATTGCGCTCTCCTAAAACCTTATTGTGTTCACGTGTAGGTATAAATACGGCGTACGATAAATAACAAACGCTATAATACAGTCTTTATGGGTCGTCATGCCTAAAACAGTTCATTTTTCACAGTATGGTGTTGCGATTCAAGCGCTAGCTCGATCGGCCTATTTTTATTACGATGATTGGGACTAAAAGCGCTTTATTAGGACACTTTTAGTCGGAACGCTTTTAGTCGGAACGCTTTTAGCGACCATGTTTTATCTAGGACAATATCTACTTCAACCCGACGTGTACTGAGATAAATAGTACTAAGGTAAATGGTGCTAACGTAAATGGTGCTAACGTAAATGGTATTAGTTGAAAGGTTCAGCTTAGAAGGTTCAATAGTTCAATAGTTCAATAGTTCAATAGTTCAATAGTTCAATAGTTCAATAGTTCAATAGTTCAATAGTTCAATAGTTCAATAGTTCAATAGTTCAGGTTAAAAGGTTCCTGCATAAATAATTAGATAAAATGGCACCTACTTAAATACCTCCTGCTACGTTACATCCCCTTAAAGTACACCCAATAACGTAGTATCACGCTAAAATAGCCAGGTAAGTAATTTCACTCACGTTTTTAATCCCTTACATTAACAACTAAACGTATTAGGAGTCCTAATTGCGCGGTCAAGGCAGTTCTGTTTCATATTCTGAGGTCAGTTGGTCCTCACTTAAGCAATTATTACCGTACTTACTCAAGTATCGTTTGCGACTTGGGCTTTCTTTACTGTGCTTGATACTCGCAAAGTTGGCCAGTATCAGTTTGCCCTTTCTATTAAAAGACGCTGTCGATCAGCTCGACAGCGCTGGCGATGTTGGCAGTATTATCGCTGTACCACTTGGCCTTCTCTTGGCTTACGCTATTGTGCGTTTTGCGAATGTACTTTTCGCAGAATTACGCGATACCGTCTTTGGGCGCGTTAGTGAAAGTGCCATGCACAATATCGGACTGAAAGTTTTTAAACACTTACATTCTTTAGATTTACAATTTCATTTAAACCGTAAAACAGGCGCACTTTCCCGTGACATAGAGCGAGGTACCAATGGCATAAGTTTTCTACTACGATTTATGGTGTTTAACATTATTCCTACCTTGCTCGAGATTATTTTAGTTATCGTTATTCTTTCAAGTCGCTATACGCTGTGGTTTGGTCTTATTGTATTCGTCGCCATTGTGATTTATATCACCTATTCGATATACGCGACTGAAATACGTACCAAGCATGTAAGAGAAATGAATACCGCCGATTCTGACGCAAGTACACGCGCAATCGATAGTTTATTAAACTATGAAACCGTTAAATACTTTGGCAACGAGGATTATGAAGCCAAGTTATACGACGAAAATTTAACTCGCTGGCAGAGCGCACGACGAAAAAATCGCTTAACGGTATTCACCTTAAATGGCGGGCAAGCATTTATCATTTCTTTAGCGATGGGACTTTCCATGATACTAGCTGCCTATGGCGTACAACGTGGCGAAATGACACTCGGTGACTTTGTCCTTATCAATGCTTTTATGATGCAGATATTTATGCCGCTGAATTTTTTAGGCTTTGTTTATCGTGAGATGAAAGGTTCAATGGCAAATATAGAAAACCTGTTTAAGCTACTTCGCGAAAACCCCAGTATCAAGAATAGCGATTCTGCTACCGAACTAGCGCTAAGCCAAGCCGAAATACAGTTTGACGATGTAAGTTTTTCCTACCAAAAAGAACGTAACATTCTAAATAAAATTAGTTTTACACTTCCGGCAAAGTCTCGATTAGCTATCGTGGGTCATAGCGGTTCGGGAAAATCAACTATATCAAAATTACTTTTTCGATTTTATGACCCAACAGGCGGCGTTATTCGTATTGACGGACAAGACATACATGGGCTTAGTTTAGAATCACTGCGGGCAAGTATGGCATTTGTACCACAGGATACAGTTCTGTTTAATACCACTATTTACGAAAATATTCGCTACGGTGATATTGATGCCGAAGATAGTGCTATTCAACAAGCTATTGATATGGCTGATTTACGAAATTTCATCAATAAGTTACCGCTAGGTTTAGACACGGTTGTTGGCGAACGTGGATTAAAATTATCCGGTGGTGAAAAACAGCGTATTGCCATAGCAAGAGCAATTTTGAAAAAACCCGCTATTTTGGTTTTTGATGAAGCGACATCTTCTTTAGATAGTAAAGCAGAAAAAGAAATTTTAAACGCTATTGATTCAATTAGTGGAGACAGATCTGTATTAATGATAGCGCATCGATTATCAACCATTGCTAGTGCTGACCAAATACTTGTGTTAGATGACGGAAATATAGTAGAGCGCGGCAATCATCAAGAATTGATAGCAAAGAAGGGCACGTATGCAGAGTTATGGGAATTACAAAAGAAAGAGGAAGTAGACGCTTAAATAAAACTTAGATGGAAAAAAGGTAAGGCCTTATTCATAACAATGAATAAGGCCTTTTTTTATATTTCGAAACGGTTTTTTCTAAGCCACACTGTACCAAAATAGATAACACATGATACAACTAGGCCAAAAACAATCGAAAACGCACTAAAGTGCCAAGATCCATGATCAAATAGGGCATTAGTATTTCTAAACACGGCACCTATATACTGACCTATCCATGGTACAAATATCACTTTATTTAAAATAACCTTCTCAATAATACTAATGCCTATTAGCGGCAGTATGACAAACAGAAAAGGCGCTTTTTTTACTAACGCTGATATAAATAGTAGTGTTAGATAAACGGGAACTAGCATAACACTAATTATTATCGACGCTAGAAGAGCTTGAATAGAATGCACGATATTGAAATTAACTAAGGAATGTGTATTTTCACCACTCGTGGTAAGTGCTTCTGATATTCTTAATATTATGGTCATTACAATTTCTGTCGCAAACCCAAATGCAAAAAATATCGTCGGTATAGCAAAGACAGCGACAAATAATTTTGCCATTACACTCAATTCTTCAGATACAGGGAGTGACCGCCAAAAAAGGATGCTTTTATTTCGTCGATCCGAAAGTAATGTGTCCATAAGATAGAAAACACTAACAATTAGCGATATCAAATAAAATGGCATCGTAATAACTTCAGTGTTAAATGTCGTTGAATTACCGTCACCATTATTTTGGAAACTATTGTTTTGGAGGTTATTTTTTTGGAAGCTACTGTCTGAAAATGAAAATCCATTTTGTAAGTCAGATAAGTTGTTATCACCACCCGATACAGCGGCCCAAAGAATAAGTAGTGCTGTAATAACGCCTAGAAATGAAAAAACCATAGGTGTTATTACAATAGCCGACTTGTGCTCTAGCAACTCGCGTTTTACCAAGGATTTATAGAAATTAATGTTCATTGTTATACAGTGCCTCCATTATTTTCCATTACTGCGGCTAAGAATAAGTCAGAAAGTTTCGGGGTAACACAATCACCTAATTCGTTAACTGACTCTTTTTTATCGTGACGCAACCAGATACGTGTTCCCTCTAAACCACTATGTTTATGCATTATTTCAAAATCTTCTAGATAGGCGATTTTATCAGCTGATACGAGCACTTCAAAATAACGATCAGCTAAGGTATTCATACTTTCATTAAGAATAATCTCTCCGTCATTAATAAATACAACACGGGTAACAATATCTTCAATTTCTTCAATCTGGTGTGTTGTGATTAATACGGTACGATCGTTATCAAAATAATTATCTAGTAAATCGCGATAAAACTGTTTTCTAAATACAATATCTAAACCTAAAGTAGGTTCATCTAAAACTAAAAATTTAGAATCAATCGCCATAACTATTGCAAGATGTAGCTGTGTTGTCATTCCCTTTGATAAATGCGATATTTTACTTTTTGGTTTAATTTTCGTTTTGGCAAGATAAGCGTCTGCCGTCGTACGATTAAAATTTGGATGCACCCCTTCAACATAATCGATACAATCTTTAACCTTCATCCAACTTGGGAGTATGGCTGTATCGGCGATAAAACTTACATCTTCCATTAATTTTGGTGCATTTTTTTGCGGATCTAAACCTAAAAGTGATATATCTCCTTCAACTTGCGACAGGCCTAATATTGACCGTAGAAAAGTCGTTTTACCGGCACCATTTGGACCAAAAAAACCGATAATTTCGCCAGCCTCAATTGTTAGATCGACCGAATTTAACGCCGTACTATTACCATAACGCTTGGTTACAGATTTTGCTTTCAGTAACATTCTATTCCCCTTGTTGTATTAATCGCCAAGCGCTTCGAGTTCGTTTAACAGCTCGAGTCGATCTATTCCTAACTCTTCAATTCGATTTCTTAGTGCAGGTAATTCATCATTAAAGAATTTCTTCTTTTCCATAACCAATAATGTTGTTGCAGCATCAGTCTTAACAAACATACCTAAGCCACGACGTTTTTCAACAATCATGTCATCCACCAATTCTTGATAAGCCTTGCTCACGGTTAAATGATTTATATGATACTCCGCTGATACCGTTCTTACCGAAGGGAGAGCATCTCCGTCTTTGTAGCTTCCGGTCAGGATTAGTCGAACGACCTTATCCTTTAGCTGCTTGTAAATGGGTTGATCATCACGCCACATACAGAAATTCCCGTGTAATTGCTTTAAGGCTCTTATGAGCACCACCCTCAATCCAATACAATACAATCTGTTATGAGTTAAGGTGTTATACATAACTATAACACTATAATAATGAGGTGCAAGCGCAATCGAACATTCATGACGAATGTCATAAAGATAGGTTTTATAGATAGTGGGGAAATACACACGAAGCCAAAACGTTCATGTGCTTCGGCTAAAGACAACTTACAGTTATGACTACTAGCGGCAGCATGGGGTTCTTCCTATGCGTTTATGGTCTTCCTTCCATGCTCGTCTATCAAGCTACTCTATTCAATTACACCCATAAACAACTGGAGGTAACGATCGGCTTCTTCCATGACCTCGTTAATAAAATGATCACTATCATCCTCTAAACCTAGACGTTTATAACCCGGTATTTGATCCAAACTTTCCACGCCAACCTTTCGGTATGAGGCTAGGCGAACGATCGATTTTGCTAAAGCAACAAGATCACATAAATCTGCAGCTTCAACATGTCGATCAATGTTATCACTCGACAATATGACTTCGAGAAGTGAATCTGGAAAATCCCAATGTTTCAGTAATATATTGCCAATTTGCTTATTTAACTGACGCGAACCGATAAGGCTTTCGCTCATTGTTTCGCCGATCCCTGGAAACTGATCTAAGTACTCAATGGTAGCCAAGGTTCCGATCTCACTCATCAAACCTGCAAGTAGCATTTGCCCTTGATTAACCTCCAAGCTAGAACGCTTTCCTATCACCACGCAAAAGGTGGCTAATTTTAATGAACTACGCCAAATTTGATGCATCGCCTGCTGGAGATTCTCGCGGGTAGAGGAAAATACCTCTTTCAGCACCATTACGGTAACCAATTCACGCGTAAGGTTTAAGCCTAAACGTACAATTGCGACGCGAACAGAATCTACTTTGGTTAAACCCAAAAAGAAGGCGCTGTTCGCAGCTTTAATCAGTTTCGCACTGATGGCTGCATCAAGTTGTACAGCACTCGTAACAGTAGCAATTGAGCAATCTTTATCATTAACAGTTTTATAGATGACGCTCGAAACTTCGTCGAAATTGCTAATATTTATTCTATTTTCAATAATGACATTACGGACACCACTAAAAAAATTTTTAAGAGTGTCCGAGTTATTAATAGAAGCCGTTCGTCCTAAACGATCAAGCATGGCATTGGGGGCAAAAGAAGCTATACCATCGCCAGCCGCCGGAATAGTTTTTCGTAACTCTTGGAGGACGTCCAGTTCGAGTATAAGAATATCGGCCGTTTTCGAACAAATTTTGGCATTAAATTTCCGTGGCCTTAATAGAGCTAAAGGAAATTTCGCGCCTGGTTCTCCTGCTTTAATACGCTTTTTGATGCCATCTTGTGCCTCTAGCTCAACTTCGCCATCTAACAAAAAGTGCTCTTCATTATCGTTGTCGCCGATGCTAAACAGATTATCTTTGTTATGCAGGTGCTTTACTTCAACCAAGCGACTCGCCACTATTTTACTGTGATGATCAAGGTCAGCAAGCGGTTCAAATTCATTTAGTTGTTTTAGTTGCATACACACTCATCCATCCATAAATAGCCTGGGAAAGATTCCCAACACTAAAAGAGTATAGACAAGTTAAGGTGAGCGGCACGGCTCTAACGATTAAGAAGACCAATAGTGGATCACAATAACTAATAGAAACTAAACACTATTAATAGTGTTTATACTTTAAACGCTATTAACACTGAGGAAATAGGGGGGAGAGTAAAGTAGGCTATAGATATTCTCGACCGTAAGCCTACTATGGAACGCTTGTAGCCCTCGAGAGCACTACAAACTATTGGCGGTAGCAATTACTGGATTCATGATGAGCGATGGTGACTGCTCATAGTTACTGCTCAGTTACTGCTCGTAGTTAAGATGGGCCAGTATGCCGTCAAGCTCATCGAGACTGTTATATTTAAATACAAGCTTGCCACTACCTTTTTCACTGTGTTGAATAGCAACTGGGACACCTATTTTTTGGCCAAGACCTTCTTCTAAATGCTTGATATCCATGCTTTTTTCTTCAAGTACATCGGCTAAGGGTTCTTTCTGTGCACGGCGCGCTAAAGCTTCGGTTTGACGAACAGATAGGCCTTTAGAAACTACTGTTCGAGCAACTTCTTTTTGTAATTCATCTTCAAGCGTTAGAAGGCAACGTGCATGCCCCATTTCTAGATCGCCATGCTCTAGTAACGTTCTAACTTCTGGGCTCAAGTTAAGTAAACGCAGTGCATTTGTAACGCTTGTGCGGGATTTACCAACGGCTTGCGCCACTTCTTGTTGCGTTAGTTCGAACTCGTCCTGCAAACGCTTAAGTGCGAAAGCTTCTTCAATCGGGTTTAGATTTTCACGCTGAATATTTTCAATAAGCGCCATTGCGATGGCAGTTTCGTCACTAACATCGCGAATAACTGCAGGAATTCGATCCAGGCCCGCTTGCTGGGAGGCACGCCAGCGACGTTCACCTGCGATAATCTCATAGCGTTTATCACCAATTGAGCGAACAACGATAGGCTGCATGACACCCTGAGCTTTAATCGATTCGGCGAGTTCTTCTAGCGTATCTGGATTAATATCGCGACGCGGCTGATATTTTCCGCGCTGTAAAAGCTCTATTGGGATGTGTCGTAAGGTGCCATCTTGGTTTGATGGTTCACTTGACGTGTCGCTTGTGACCGCATCGTCAGTTTTTAAAGCAACCGCTTTGTGTTGGTCATTAGCACCTTTAAGAAGCGCGTCTAACCCGCGACCTAATCCTCGTTTTTTAGTCATAGCTGATTAGGCTCCCTCTTCGTTAGCTGCTTTGCTTTGCTCATCAATTCGATCCTGATTACGACGAATCACCTCAGTCGCCAGGGCAAGATAAGCGAGTGCTCCTTTAGACTGTTTGTCGTAAGACATAACCGGCATACCGTAGCTCGGGGCTTCGGCCAATCGCACGTTACGTGGTATACAGGTACGATACAACTTATCTTCAAAATGCTCTTTTAATTGATTCGACACATCACCGGTTAAGCTGCTGCGTCGGTCATACATCGTTCGTAAAATGCCTTCTATTCGAAGCTCAGGATTAAGAACAGTTTGAATAGTATTGATGGTGTTGATTAATGCCGATAAGCCTTCAAGTGCATAGTATTCGCACTGCATTGGGATAATGACGGCATCGCAGGCCGCGAGCGCATTGACCGTTAACATATTCAAAGAGGGTGGGCAGTCGATCAGAATAAAATCATAATCGGAACGGACAACTTCAAGTGCCACCGACAAGCGACGCTCTTTCGCGTCTTTACTGAGTAACTCGACTTCTGCAGCCGTAAGATCTCCGTTAGCGGGTATGACGCTATATTGTTCTTCATAGGAGTCTTGCTTAACTTCATCACAACTCATGTCACCGACAAGCACATCGTATATCGAATACTCTATTTCATTTTTATTGACTCCGCTGCCCATCGTCGCATTGCCCTGCGGATCGAGATCGATAAGTAATACGCGTTGTTTATTGGCCGCGAGAGAGGCTGCAAGATTTACACTGGTGGTGGTTTTACCTACGCCACCTTTTTGGTTCGCTATTGCGAATATTTGTGCCACGGCTATGCCTATTGCGAGTCAGTGTCATGGTCGCCACGCCTGCCGAGCGTTATAAGGCATCGTTCAGCGTCCAGACCAGGAACATTAAGGTTTTGATGATCAAGGACGATATAGTTTTTTTCGACTGCACTCAACTCGTCATTTGGAAAAACGCCCTTCATGGCTAAAAAACTACCTCTCTCAGCCAAAAGATGCTCAGTCAACGCTGTGAAGTCATCAATAGAGGCAAAAGCACGCGATATGATGGCGTCATACTTTTGATCCGTTTTAAGCTGTTCGACCCTTAGGTTATGCAGTTCGACATTTTCAAGGGCCAGACTTTGCTTAACCTGGAACAGGAATCGCATTTTTTTACCCGCAGAGTCGAGCAATGAGAAGTGCCTATCGGGAAAGCATATAGCTAAAGGGATTCCAGGAAGCCCGCCACCAGTACCAACATCCAATAAACGCTGTGCTGACTGTTTTTCAATAGACGGAACTAAACTTAAGCTATCTAGCAAATGTTTAATTAACATTTGTTCTGGGTCACGAACAGCCGTTAAGTTGTAGCTTTTGTTCCACTTAATAAAAAGAGCGAGATACTCGAGTAGCTGTTGGTACTGTTTTTCCGTTAGATCAAGTTCTAAGGTTTCACTTGCCTGCTTTAATCTGGCAGACATCAACTCTTTGTCGTAATCATCAGGTGCCTTACTCATAATGCGCCACTAACCTCATCGTTTGTTGGGCTCGCTTTTAACGCCGCCAACGCGCCGGCTTTAGCTGTGTGCTTTTTGATGTAGATTAGTAAGAGTGATATTGCAGCTGGCGTAATTCCTTGCACACGTGAAGCGCGTGCCAATGTTTCGGGCCGGGCTTTACCGAGCTTTTCTTTTAGCTCATTTGAAAGCCCTTCAACAGCACCGTAATTAAAATCGTTTGGAATTACCGTATTTTGATGCTTTTTCAGTTTACTGATATCTTCCTGCTGGCGATCGATATAGCCGGCATACTTAGCCAAGATTTCGACTTGCTCCGCAACGTGTTTGTTAGTACTTGCTTCGCCTTTAAGTGATGCCACATCTTCGTAGTTGAGTTCGGGGCGCTTCAATAGATCGTGCAGGCTATACTCGCGAGACAGCTCGTGATTAAGCTTGGTTTTAAGTTTCGCGGCTTCATCGCTGCCCGCCTGTATCCATGTTTCTTTGAGCCGAGTGTTTTCGCGCTCGATCCCCTCTTGTTTCTCACAAAATACACGCCAACGTTTGTCGTCTACCAAACCCATCTTACGACCATGCTCTGTCAAACGTATATCCGCATTATCTTGACGTAGCAATAAGCGATATTCTGCACGGCTTGTGAACATTCGGTACGGCTCTTTTGTACCCATGCTGATCAAGTCATCTACCAAAACACCCATGTACGCTTCATCACGTTCAGGACACCAGGCTTCTTTGTCTTGTACTTTCAGGGCCGCATTTAATCCCGCCAATAAACCTTGGGCCGCCGCTTCTTCATAACCGGTTGTACCGTTAATTTGTCCTGCGAAAAATAGGCCCGATATCGCTTTCGTTTCTAAACTGTATTGCAGTTCACGTGGGTCGAAGTAGTCGTACTCAATGGCATAGCCAGGTCGAGTAATATGGGCATTTTCGAAGCCTTTTATCGAACGGACAAACTCCATCTGTATATCAAATGGCAAGCTTGTTGAAATACCGTTCGGATAGAGTTCATGTGTTGATAAGCCTTCGGGTTCGATAAAGATTTGATGGCTGTTCTTGTCGGCAAAGCGATTGATTTTGTCTTCAACCGATGGACAGTAACGCGGTCCAATACCTTCAATAACCCCAGTAAACATGGGAGACCTGTCAAAACCACTTCGAATAATATCGTGCGTTTTCTCGTTGGTGTGGGTTATCCAGCAACAGGTTTGTTTTGGATGATCGTCGAGCTTGCCCATGGTCGACATGACCGGCACAGTCGGATCACCCCATTGTTCTTCCAAACCTGAAAAATCAACACTACGCGAGTCAATACGAGGCGGCGTTCCTGTTTTTAAGCGCTCTACTGGAAGTTTTAATTCTCGTAGACGTTCGGCTAACGCAACGGAAGGCGGATCGCCAGCCCGTCCGCCAGAGTAGTGTTCAAGGCCAATATGAATTCGCCCACCTAGAAATGTTCCAGCCGTTAATACTACGGAAGGCGCTAGAAACCTAAGTCCCATCTGCGTGACAACACCGCAGACGCGATCTCCTTCAACAATGAGATCATCGGCGGCTTGCTGAAAGATCCACAAATTTTCTTGGTTTTCAAGGGTTTCGCGTATTGCAGCTCGGTAGAGTACGCGGTCAGCCTGGGCACGTGTAGCCCGAACCGCTGGACCTTTTCGGCTGTTGAGCGTTCGAAACTGTATCCCCGCTTTGTCTGTTGCGAGCGCCATTGCACCGCCGAGTGCGTCGACCTCCATCACCAAATGGCTCTTGCCTATGCCGCCGATAGCGGGGTTACACGACATTTGCCCAAGCGTATCGATGTTGTGACTGAGCAGCAGTGTACGGACGCCCATACGAGCCGCCGCAAGTGCCGCTTCGGTACCGGCATGTCCGCCACCGATAACGATGACATCGAAAGTATTTGGATGGAGCATTGAGGATTTTATTCACTTTGGCTTCTGTGGGGCGGGGATTATAGAGACTGTTGTTTAAAAAAAGAACTGCTAATTCCTAAATAATTTTATTTTTACTGAATGTTCGTCGTAAATTATTTTAATAATTTTACCTTTTAAAAAGCTTATTACTAAATAGTTATTTAGTATCTTGAATATGTATATAGATATATAAAGAGTTAATAGTAGTAATAGTAATAGGGGAGCATGATTTCTGTGTATAACCGACTATTCTTTTTTAAAAACAACGAGTTACAAGGGTTAATAGTGTTGTATTAACCTTGATTATACTGGTTAACTCCTGCGTGAAACAGGTGGATTAAATGCCTGTTTATCCACAGCGGTTTTATATCGAGATTTATTGGCGATTTTAACCCTAGGTTTATGCGTGGTTTATCCTCAGTTTTCCTCTAGATTTCTCCACAGATGATTGTGGATAATTCTAATTATGTTCGTTATCTGTGGATAATATGTTTGATAACTGTGTTGAAATTACAAGCTTATGGGTTTGATTGTGTGATACGTGTTTGTAGATTGTGGGTAACTTGTGATTTATTTTTCGGACGAACACACTGAGAGTTCATCTACTATTTTTAAATTATTTTTAAATTATTTCAATTTTTCTTTCTTTCTGTACAAACTCATCAGAACTTTATGGCCTATTGGTTAATAATTAGCCCTAAATTAGCAGCGCGTCGTTGAAGTAGTCCCAAGGAGAATTTTATGTACAGCGTTTACTTGGGTATTTTGGCGAGTTATACGTCATTTATCGGAGTATATACGCCGATATTAAATAAGAAAATATCAATAAAAAGACCACGACCTCCAGGCAATATTTATGGAGTGTTAAGCGGTTTACCGTTTTTCTATCTGTGAGTATCAGAAAAATTTGGATGACTATATGTCAATTCTTGAGCTGTTATGAAGTAGCTATGGGATGGTTATTGGGAGTTTACGAAGTGCCTGTACGATAGGTTATTAGGGATTATTCGAAAGCGTAATTGGGGTCTTAACAATGAGTTGGGTCGTATAATCTAACCTAGTATCCAAGCGTATTAGACAAAAATGTCTTCTTTACAGGCGCATACAGTTAAAGAATAGCAGCCTTCCTGGACCGCACTGCAGCGTGTAAGCCTGATATATTTCACATACCTTTCGCCAGATTGTGGCTTTCTAAGGCGCTATACGCAGATACCGGGTGTTCGTTTTTAGGAATGCGCCTGAAAAATGTGCCAGAAATTTAATTACGGGAGGAGTTTTGGGGAGATAATAGAGAGACGGTGCGGCTATTTTCCGATGCAAAAGCTAGAGAATATTTTCCCTAAAAGCTCGTCCGGACTGAGCTTGCCCGTTATTGTTCCTAGTACATCCTGTGCTTGGCGTAGATCTTCAGCCATAAGCTCTCCGGCGGCTTGTAAACGCAGTTGTTTGTAACCTGTTTCGACCAGTTCAAGGGCTAGTTGTAAGGCTTCTACGTGACGACGTCGAGCACTAAATGCGCCTTCTGTATTTTGTTGCAGGCCCATACAGTCCTTTAGGTGAGTCTTAAGTCCATTAAGGCCGATATCTTCTTTTGCGGATATTTTTACGTAATCAAGTGTGTTGTATTCTTTAAGTAATGTGCTTTCATCGACTAGATCAACCTTATTCAGTACAAGCGTCAGTTTGTCTGCATAGCGCGGTTCATTAAAGAACTCAGGCCAGTGCTCTTCATAGTTGAGCTGTTCTTCTTGCGTAGCATCTAGAATAAGTAGGATGCGGTCAGAGTCGTTTACAGCATGCCATGCGCGGTCTATCCCTATGCGTTCGACTTCATTGTCAGCTTCACGGATTCCTGCTGTGTCTGTAATGTGAAGTGGCATGCCATCGATTTGGATATGTTCTTTAACTAAGTCGCGCGTCGTTCCTGCGATATCAGTAACAATCGCGACTTCGTTTCCGGCAAGCGCATTGAGTAGGGTAGATTTGCCCGCGTTGGGTCGGCCAGCCAAAACAACACGCATACCCTCACGCATTAAGCTTCCTTGTTCGGCCTCTTTTAAAATAAGCTTTAAGTTTTTTAGTAGCGAGTCAATTCGATCGATGAGATTTTGGTCTGCAAGGAAATCAATTTCTTCTTCGGGGAAATCTATTGCGGATTCCACAAAGATTCGTAGTTCTGTGAGCTCAATAACCAGGGCATCTATTTTTTTTGCAAATACGCCTTTTAGGCTATTAAGTGCTTGTTTAGCGGCTTGTTTTGAACTTGCGTCTATAAGGTCCGCAATTGCTTCGGCTTGTGTTAAATCCAGTTTATCATTTAGAAAAGCGCGTTCTGAAAATTCACCGGGATTCGCAACTCGCGCACCAAGTTGAACTATTGCATCGATCATCATATCGAGTACAACGGGCCCGCCATGACCCTGAAATTCAAATACATCTTCACCGGTAAAGGAATTTGGACCTTTAAAAAATAGGGAGATGCCCTGATCGAGGACATTGGAGTCGGCGGTAAAGTCTGAGAAGTGAGCATGGCGAGGTTTTGGAGAAAAGCCCAAAATAGTTTTAGCGATGCTTAAACTTTTTGGGCCAGATATTCTGACAATACCTACGCCACCTCGACCTGGAGCGGTCGCAATGGCGCAAATAGTATCGGTGTGTTGCACTATTTAATCCGCCTTTTCGATCTGGCGAGTAATAATATATTGCTGTGTTATCGACAGCGTATTGTTAACAACCCAGTACAAAACTAGACCGGAGGGGAAAAACAAAAATAACGCAGTAAAGAAAATGGGCATCATTTGCATAACTTTTGCCTGCATAGGATCGGGAGGCGTCGGGTTAAGTTTTTGTTGGATAAACATAGTCGCGCCCATTAATAGCGGCAGTAAATAGAACGGATCTTTAACGCTTAGATCGGTTATCCATAAAAAGAAGGGTGCATGACGCAATTCAACACTTTCCATTAGTGACCAATATAGTGCGATAAAAACAGGCATTTGCATCAGAATAGGTAAGCATCCGCCAAAGGGATTTACCTTTTCTGTTTTATAAAGCTTCATTAATTCAACTTGCATCTTTTGCTTGTCGTCGCCCATGCGCTCTTTCAATTCAGCCATGAGTGGCTGGACTTTACGCATCTTTGCCATTGAACGATAACTAATGGCTGAGGGATAAAAGAACACGACTTTAATACAAAGCGTTAACAATATAATTGCAACACCCCAGTTTCCGACAAAGCTTTGGATAAATAACAAGGCGATGTGTAATGGTTTTGCGATAAACCATAACCAACTGAAATCTATTGTAAGATCTAAGTGAGGAGAAATGCCTTCAAGATTTTTTATAATTTTCGGTCCTGAATAGAAACTTGTACTTAATGTACCGCTTTGGCCTGGCGCAATTTTTTTGAATGGGCCGTGGTATTCAAGGATGTACAAACCCTTACTTGCTATTTTATCCATGCGGTAGTTATTCATTTCATCGGCTTGAGGAATCCAAGCGTTAACAAAATAATGTTGAACCATAGCGATCCAGCCGCCGGTGTGTTGCAGCTTACAGGCTTGACCTTCGGCGTTGAAAAATCCACAGTCCTTATCGTCGATATCATCTAAGCTGAGTTTTTCGTAGTTCTTTTCAGGTGTCGTTATTGCTGCGCCGAGGAAAGGTTTCATTCCAATGCCGCCTCCGCCTTCAACTTTAAAGTCGTTGCGAAGCATTTGACCGTATAAGGTTGCTTGCCATGTTTTGTCTGAAATATTTTCGACAATGTAATCAATGTTAATTAGATAAGAATCGCGATTGAATGTGAAGCGTTTAATGATTTTGGCATCTTGGGTATCGAGGTATAAGTCGACGCTTAATGTGTTGCTCTCATCATCTAGTTCGTAAACCACTTGCTCGCTACTGAAGCGCGGCCGAACACCAGCTGCGTCTGTACCGTTAGGTCCAAGTAGCCCGCTTTGTGCAACAAAGGTTTGCGCATTGGTACGATCTAGTAGAGTGAAGGCGGAACCTTCTTTATCTATCTTGGCAAGATATTGCGGCAATGTTGTTCTGATGATGTCGCCGCCGTTTGTGTCGATGGTGACATTAAATGTATCGGTATGGACTTCGATATATTGCTGACTTGTTACTGCAATGACACCAGGTAAGATTTGATCTGTTGTGTTTTGTGGAACAACAACGCTGGGCAACTCGCCATCTAAACTCGGAGCCGTTGTAGTACTTATTACTACAGGGTTGTCGATAGATTGCACAGGAGCGCCTGCCAAGGGTGCTGGTATTTGCACATCGTTGCGTTCATCGAATTTATTCCATTCTAGGAATAATAAGTAGACGACAGCAAAGATGGCCGCAAAGAGTGAGTAGCGTAGCCAATTCATGATTTTGGGTCCGTAGTAGAATGTTTAGTTTGTTGTTTGTTTGGTACTGGGTCGTAGCCACCTTCATGCCAAGGGTGACAACGTAAAATACGTGTTACTGACAAAAATATCCCTTTAAGCAGACCATGGGTTTTTAGAGCTTCTTCAGAATAATGGGAGCAGCTAGGATAAAAGCGACAGCGTTGGCCTATTAGTGGGCTGAGCACCAATTGGTAAAGTCGAATGAGTCCTATAAAAGGCAAGACTAGTCGGCTTTTTCTTGGAGTTTCTGTGCTTTTTTTGCAAGGCGCTTCCATAGATCTTCTAGGACTGAAAAGAGTTCTTTCTTGGTCAATGAATCGGCATTTTTGCGGGAAAGTACTATAACATCTATTGCTGGAAGATGCTGCTGCAGCCGGAAAGATTCTCGGGTGACGCGTTTAAATTGATTGCGGTTTACAGCGAGACGAATATTTTTTTTGGCGACAACTAATCCTAAGCGTGACTGCTTATGATTGCTAGGTTTTGCGAGTATAAGTAACTTAGGATGGGACGCTTTTAACGGTGCTTTATCGAAAACACGTTTAAAGTCTGCAGCATTTAAAAGGCGAGAAGATTTGCCAAAGCACTGCGAGTTGGAAGGTCTTTCAATTGTATTCAATGGATCATACTAATTGGGTTAATCCTACTCGCAGAGCTGTTGTAGACTCTTATGCGCAGAGTTCTACACGACCTTTAGCACGACGACGCGCAAGGATCTTACGGCCATTTTTAGTAGCCATGCGGGCACGGAATCCGTGATTGCGTTTACGCTTAAGGTTGCTTGGTTGAAAAGTACGTTTCATAGCAGGTAGAGCTCACAATTTATAAATTTCACCTCGGTCTAGCGAGGCACTTGTGGGCGAAGCCTGTTTCAGTGCGTAAAGCAGAGAAAAGATAGGATTCACCCTAAAAGGACGCGAGATTCTATTCGAATAATTGCAAAAAATCAATCTATTTTGATCGCTTTTGTAAATACGGTTAGTTTCGAAATAGTGCGATAAAAATCTCTGTAAAAACAGCCTCTTAGTTGAGTTAAACAGTGGAAAAAAACATCTTTTAAAGGTGTTATCCACAGTTTAGTCCACAGCTTTTCCCCTATTATTTACTCTTTGATTTTATATTTTCGAGGTTTAAGTCATTGATTAACAAGTATAAATATTTATTATTGTTTATATTAGGTAAAGTAATTATTACTTGTGGATAAAGTTATTCGTAATGGGTAGAATTGCTCTAATTGTCTGTGTGCTTTGCGTACACTTTCTAAAACTTATCCACACTTTCTAGTCCAAAATATTGTTATTAGTCGACAGTTGCTTGGATATAGTTGTAATAATTAAGGGGAAGCCGACTTGCTCGATACGGTTTGGAATAACTGCATGAATCAGTTGCGTAACGAATTGCCAGAACAGCAGTTTAATACCTGGATTCGACCGTTAAAGCGTGATGCAGAGGAAAATACCAAGCTTTGCTTATTAGCGCCTAATCGCTTTATCCTCGATTGGGTTAACGATAAATACCGTGACCGTATAGAAAGCTTAATTGCCCAGTATCATCCCGAACAGCATATACCTTTTCATATCGTTGCTCAAAAACGTAGCCCAGGCTTTAGCGCTATAGCGCCGCCGCCGTCATCAAACGTTAATCTACCTATTGATAATGTAAGCACTAACGTAAGTACTAATAATAATGCAGCGGGTTCTGAATTCGATTCGTCTTTGTTGAATGTTGATGGTCAGCCTTTCGACGCTATTCCTACTTCGCAGTCGAGTGCGCCATTAAACATTCCGCCTCAGCAACAGCCCGAACGTAGAGCGTTGCCAAGCCAACAATATTCACAAGAGAGCTACAACAAGTTTGCCTACGATAGGCCTGCTGAAAATCGCGTTTCACGTGAAGATGTCGAAGGTGGGATGCAGCACAAGAGTAATTTGAATAAAGACTTCATCTTCGAGAACTTTGTACAAGGTAAGTCTAATCAGCTTGCAATGGCTGCGGCTAAACAAATATCTGAAAACCCAGGTGGTTCTTACAATCCCTTATTTTTGTATGGTGGAGTTGGCCTAGGTAAAACACACTTGATGCATGCTGTAGGCAACGCACTCAATGAGCGTAAGCGCGGGGCTCGTGTTGTGTATTTACATTCTGAGCGTTTTGTTGCCGATATGATTAAGGCATTACAGTTAAATGCTATTAATGATTTCAAACGTTATTATCGATCCGTTGATGCCTTGCTAATAGATGATATCCAGTTTTTTGCTGGAAAGGAGCGTTCGCAGGAAGAGTTTTTCCATACCTTCAATGCATTACTCGAAGGAGGGCAGCAAATTATTTTGACTTGTGACCGTTACCCGAAAGAGATTAACGGTTTAGAGGAGCGATTGAAGTCCCGGTTTGGCTGGGGGTTAACAGTTGCTGTTGAGCCGCCAGAGTTAGAAACGCGCGTAGCTATTTTGATGCGAAAGTCTGAACAAGCGGGTGTAGACCTTCCTCATGACGCGGCGTTCTTTATTGCACAGCGAATTCGTTCTAACGTTCGTGAACTTGAAGGTGCGTTTAAACGTGTTATTGCTAATGCACAGTTTACGCAACGAGAGATTAGTGTAGAACTCGTTCGTGAGGCTTTAAAGGATCTGTTAGCGTTACAAGATAGGCTTGTTAGTATCGATAATATTCAACGCGTTGTGGCAGAGTATTACAAAATTAAGGTTTCAGATTTGCATTCGAAGCGGCGTAACCGTTCGGTGGCTCGGCCTAGGCAAGTAGCGATGTATCTAGCGAAAGAACTAACAAACCATAGTTTACCCGAGATAGGGGATACCTTTGGTGGTCGTGATCATACAACCGTTCTTCATGCTTGCCGAAAAATTAAGGGCATGATTGATACCGACGCGGATATCCATGAAGATGTTAAAAATTTGCTGCGCACACTAACGACCTAGACAAAAAATTCTAGCCAAGACGAGTAAGGCTAAGAGTTTAGCTGAGTTTAACTGAGTTTTGATATAAGCCGTTTAAACTTACTTAGCTATTAGTGATAATCATAAAACCCGTTAAAATGTTTGCTCGATTTGGTCGAGCTGCCTTATTAGATTTATACAGTGATATAAAGGAAACGAAAAATAATGAAATTTTCTGTAAAGAGAGAAGATTTGCTAAAACCTCTACAGTTATCTGGTGGTGTTGTAGAGCGTAGAAATACTTTGCCCGTGTTAGCTAATATTCTTTTGAGCTTAAACGGTACGCAGTTATCGCTGACGGGTACTGATCTAGAGGTTGAAATTGTTTCACGTTTAACTGTTGAGTCTGGTAGCGGTGAGGGTGAAATCACTGTTCCCGCTAAGAAGTTTATTGATATATGTCGTGCGCTTCCTGAATCTTCAACAATAGACTTCACGCTTTCGGAGCAAAAAGTCACGATCAAGAGCGGAAAGTCTCGTTTCACACTGTCGACGCTACCCGCAAGCGACTTTCCGGCTGTAGAAGATGCTGAAAGTGATTACTCTTTTTCGTGTAAGCAGGCTTCATTAAAGCAGCAGATCGATCGCACCGCTTTTGCTATGGCTCAACAAGACGTACGTTACTACTTAAACGGTATGCTTTGGGAGTTAAATAGTGACCACTTAAAGGTTGTCGCCACTGACGGGCATCGATTAGCGTTAGCGCGAGGTGAGGTGTCATCCAGTATTGATGACTCTTCCGTACAGGTGATATTACCGCGTAAAGGAGTAATCGAACTGGGTAGACTTTTGCAAGACGGTTCAGAGTCAATCGAAGTAGTGTTTGGGAAAAACCATCTTCGTGCTGCAACCCCAGAATTCAGCTTTACTTCGAAATTGGTCGAGGGTAAGTTCCCTAATTACGACCAGGTTATCCCGAAAGGTGGTGATAAAGTAGTTTTCGGTGACCGCGCAGAGCTGAAACAAGCCTTTGGCCGTACGGCAATCCTTTCAAATGAAAAGTATCGCGGTGTACGTTTGTTATTAAATGAAGGTCAACTTACGCTTGTAGCCAATAACCCTGAGCAGGAAGAAGCTGAAGATCACGTAGCTGTTGACTATGACGGCGAGGAATTGGAAGTTGGTTTTAACGTTTCTTACCTTTTGGATGTGCTAAATGTTCTAACGTCTGACACCATTAAGATGATATTAACGGACGCGAATAGTAGCGCCTTACTGCAGGAATCTGAAAGTGACTCGGCTTCATATGTCGTTATGCCGATGCGTCTTTAGTTATATTAATAAGGAGTGTAGGGGGGTTGATCCCCTTACACAGTTAATTTGTCCTATATAACCCACCTCAATATTCAGCATCTTCGTAACATCGAAGCGCTAGAGCTCAGTCCTAATCCCCAGCTTAACTTCTTCCACGGTCAAAATGGCGCAGGAAAAACGAGTATTCTAGAAGCTGTACAGCTTCTATCTACAGCCCGCTCCTTTCGCAGCTCTAAAACACGCACTTTGATACAACACGATAAAGATTCGCTTACTGTCTTTGCGCGAATTGAGCGCTCTAAACTGTCTCATACCTTGGGTTTGGTTAAGAGTGCAAAGGGCGAGACACTAATACGAGTCGATAGCCGTTCTATATATAGTAGCTCTGAGCTGGCGGCTCTATTACCGGTGTTGAAACTTGATGCGGACACTTTTAGTATATTGGAGGGTTCTCCTTCACACAGACGCTCACTTTTGGAATGGTTAATGTTTCACGTGGAACATAGTTATCATGATCTATGGAAAGGCTATCAAAGCTGCCTGAAACAACGGAATATTCTGCTCCGACGTGGTAAAATCGACTACTTGGAGATAGGCGTGTGGGACGTACAGTTAGTCGCTTTCGCGTTAAAGATAGAGAAACTTAGGCAGGGTGTCTTTGAGCGTTTTAGGCAGGTCTTATTGCCCTACATCGCAGATTTCGGCTTTATCAAGAGTGACTTATTTGAATTGCGCTATATTAACGGGTGGCACTCGCGTGCTTTTGCTGTTTCTGGAGATATAACAGAGGCAGACTATAATAAGGCCCTAAAAGCGAATTTTGAACGTGACTGTAAATCTGGATTTACCAATATAGGTTCACACCGATTTGATTTAATGTTTCTTGATGAGGGTCGAGCCGTAAGCGATGTGTTATCGCGGGGGCAAAAGAAAACCTTATTGATTGCCATTATCTCCGCAATAGCCAATATGTGTGAACAGGCTAGCGGTGAAAAACCGATATTTCTCTTAGATGATCTATCGTCAGAGTTAGATGAGAATAACTTAAATAGCCTTTTTAGTTGGCTAATTGGCTTTAAGGCACAGTGTTTCATCACAAGTGTCCAACCAACAGCATTCACAAACCTTGATTGTGACTTATCGCAATCAAATATGTTTCACGTGAAACATGGTGAAGTTACCTTGAAAGAGTAGCCCACCTTAAACTTAAAAACGATTACTCACTCAAGTCCGGTATATTGAGTTTTTTGCTGCCTAGATTGCTTCTAAATTGTTGATCTAATGGGCACTTATTAAATACCTAAATGGGTACTATTAAGTCAAACTCTAGACTAGAGTACCGACAAAGTAGAAACGAGTGATTTGAATTAGATGTAAATAAGCTAGGTTGGATTAACCTAGCGCGTATACAATTAACAAGAATATAAAAACGGCAAAAACATCATGACAGACGAAATTCATAATTACGATTCTTCCAGTATTAAGGTTCTAAAAGGTTTGGACGCGGTAAGAAAGCGGCCCGGTATGTATATTGGTGATACGGATGATGGTACCGGCCTACATCACATGGTGTTTGAGATCGTTGATAACTCCATAGATGAAGCTTTAGCTGGGCATTGTTCAGAAATTCGCGTCGTTATTCACCCTGATGAGTCTGTTTCTGTTTCGGATAACGGCCGTGGTATTCCCACTGAGATGCATGAAGAAGGTGCATCGGCTGCCGAAATTATTATGACGGTATTGCATGCCGGCGGAAAATTCGATGAGAACTCTTATAAAGTGTCGGGCGGCTTACACGGTGTTGGCGTATCAGTTGTAAATGCTCTTTCTACCAAGCTTAAATTGACTATTCGCCGCGGTGGTGAAGTACATCAACAAATTTATAAGCACGGTGTTCCTCAAGCACCACTTGCTGTGGTTGGTGAAACTGAATTGACCGGTACTGAAGTACATTTTCACCCTTCTGGTGAGACCTTTACTAACATCAAATTCCACTTTGAGTTATTAGCTAAGCGTCTTAGAGAGTTATCTTTTTTGAATTCAGGTGTTCGTATTGTCCTGCTGGACGAGCGCAGTGCAAAGGAAGAAGTTTTTGAATATGAAGGCGGCTTGAAAGCCTTTGTTGATCACTTGAATCAAAACAAAACGGCACTTAATAAAGTATTCCACTTCAATAGTCACCGTGAATCAGATGGCGTTGGTGTAGAAGTTGCGATGCAATGGAACGACTCTTATCAAGAAAATCTTTTCTGCTATACCAATAATATCCCTCAAAAAGACGGTGGAACACATTTAGCCGGTTTTAGAGGGGCGTTAACACGCTGTTTAAATACTTATATAGAGCGCGAAGGTGTCGGTAAAAAAGAGAAAGTTTCAACAACTGGAGATGACGCTCGAGAAGGGTTAACGGCCATTGTCTCAGTAAAAGTCCCTGATCCTAAGTTTTCCTCGCAAACAAAAGATAAACTTGTTTCTTCAGAGGTTAAAACCGCTGTTGAGCAAGAAATGGGTACTCTATTAAACGAATATCTTATGGAAAATCCGGGCGAAGCAAAAATCATCGTCGTGAAGATGGTTGAAGCCGCACGCGCTCGTGAAGCGGCTCGTAAAGCACGTGAAATGACTCGTCGTAAAGGCGCGCTGGATATAGCAGGTCTTCCAGGGAAGCTTGCCGATTGCCAAGAGAAAGATCCAGCTCTCTCTGAAATATACCTAGTGGAGGGAGATTCTGCAGGTGGTTCGGCAAAACAGGGGCGTGCACGTAAAACCCAAGCGATTCTGCCACTTAAAGGTAAGATTCTAAACGTAGAAAAAGCCCGTTTTGATAAGATGCTATCTAGTGTAGAAGTTGGAACGCTTATTACGGCCCTAGGTTGCGGTATTGGCGCCGATGAGTTTAATGCCGATAAGCTTCGCTATCACAGTATTATTATCATGACGGATGCCGACGTGGATGGATCACACATCCGTACACTTCTACTTACATTCTTCTTCCGCCAAACACGCGAACTTATTGAGCGTGGCCATATTTTTATTGCTCAACCGCCACTCTATAAAATATCAAGAGGTAAGCAAGAGCAGTATTTAAAAGATGACGAAGCACTAATAGACTTTATTAGTAATGGCGCCATAGAGAGCTCAACTTTACATATTAATCCTGATGCTCCCGCTCTTCCTGGTGAACAATTTGAGCTGCTGGTTGGCGAGTATCGTCAAATTAAAAATATTACCGACAAGCTGTCTAGGCTTTACCCTCGCATCTTCCTCGAAAAGCTTCTAATTTCGCCGAAATTAGAGGCGGAATCGATGAAAGATTTAGATGCGGTTGAAGCTTGGGCCAAAGCCGTAAACGATCTATTCTTTGAAGACAATGAAAAATCGAGCTCGCACAGTTATGTGATTAGCGTTAAAGAAAACCTCGAAAGCAGCAACTTCGAGCCAATGCTTGTAGAGACTGCTCACGGCAACGAAAAAGTTTCGAAATTGAATTTGGAGTTTTTTGAATCAAACGATTACGATAAATTTTCAACACTTTCTGACAAGCTGAAAACCTTAATCGAGCCTGGTGCGTTTATTCGGCGCGGGGAGCGAGAGTATGAAATTCATAGTTTTAGTGAGTCCATTGAGTGGATTATGAGTGAAGCTAAAAAAGGTTATAGTATCCAACGCTATAAAGGTTTGGGTGAGATGAACCCAGAGCAATTGTGGGATACTACTATGAACCCAGAAACGCGTCGCATGTTGCAGGTTAATATTGAAGATGCGATTGCGGCGGATCAGATCTTCACAACTTTAATGGGCGATCATGTAGAACCACGACGTGCATTTATTGAGAAGAATGCGCTGAATGTGGCCAACTTGGACGTTTAAAACTAGTATTCATCATAAAATTAGCATATGTGATTTAGGGTTTATGGAGATTAAAATGAAGAAAATAGTACTAGCGTTAGCACTGAGCGGTTTGGCAATTCCCAGCTTTGCTGATAATGCACGTGGATGGTATGCCGGTATCAACGCGGCACGTGTTGATATAGGTTTGCCAAGCTTTATCGAGCGGAGCGATGGTTTTGAACGTAATTTTAGCAACACTGGAGGCTCACTAGACATCACAACCATGGAGCTAACCGGTGGTTTTAAGCATAGATGGTATCTAGGTGGGGAATTCCGTGTAGGTTTTGGTTTGACCTCAGAGAGTCGCGAATTTGAAGGTGCGGCAATTACAGAAAATGTGCCTCTTTTAGACCCAGATACTGAGGAGCCGATTCTAGATGCTGATGGAAATAATGAACAGATCACAGTAAGTACAGGAGTTAACGAAGAATCTTTGTTCGAAGAGATTAATATTAATCACTACGAGTCGATTTATTACCGTGCAGAATCGGCTAATGAAATTGCAAAACTTTATGGTCTGTTAGGTTTTACTTCTTTGAGTACAGATATTGAAGGAGGTACGGATTCGAACTCAGGATTTTCATACGGCTACGGTATTTCGTTTATCACCGGCAAACATATGAATCTAAATATCGAATATCGCAGTTTGATTAATAATGACGATCTTGATATTGAAACATACAGCCTAGGACTAGATTACCGCTTCTAGCGGTAAGGTCTTAGAAATTCACATCAAGGCTAAATGACTATAGTCTTGATGTGCTTATTTTATAATGACTTAGTTATGACTTAGTTATGACTTAGTTATGACTTAGTTATGACTTAGTTATGACTTAGTTATGACTTAGTTATGACATTTGTTATGACATTTGTTATGTATTAGTTACGAAAGATTTTCCATTTCCTTCTCGATCCAAGCTTCCACTTCTCTTATCATTTCTTTACTATTTTTACCTTCAGGGTAAATAGCCGGACCTAAACGCACGACAATCTTGCCTGGCTTCTTAATAAACTGCTTGCTTGGCCAGAAACACCCCGCATTGTGTGCGATAGGGATGACAGGCTTGCCGCTTGCTATAGCGATGTCAGTGCCGCTACGTGCATACTTGCCACGTTCACCGGTTGCCATACGTGTTCCTTCAGGAAATAATATTATATTTATGCCCTGATCTAGTTTCGCAGCACTTTGTAATTTAACTTGTTTTAAGGCTTCACGTGGATTGGATCGATCGATTGCAATCGGTCTAAGTGCACGTAAACCCCAACCGAAAAAAGGCATCTTTAATAGTTCAATTTTAAGAATTGTTGAGGCAGGCCAAAATAGCCCTTGGAGGAAAAGAGTCTCCCAGGTGCTTTGGTGCTTGGACAATATTATTGCGGCCGTATCTAACTTTTCTACGTGCTCTAGGCCCTGAACCTCGTAACGAATACCACAGCACATACGTGCCCAAAATATAATTAAGTGTGTCCAACTCAAAATAATACGGTGCCGAAAAGCAGCGGGCGTTACCCACAGCGGTAGCGATAGGGTTCCATAGAAAATAGTGAAAATGACGTAGCCTAAAGAAAATATACTTGAGCCAATAATGGGAAGCATGTTGAATCCGAGTTGAGAAATAAAAGCCGCGTGTGCGGCCGTATTACGTTGGTTTACTTATTTAATGGCTAAACAAGAAATATCAGCAATTTGCAGAAATAACGAACGTAAAGTTTGTAGAAGTGCGAGGCGATTATTTTTGAGTTCTTCGTCCTCGCACATAACCATTACATCATCGAAGAACGCATCTACTACGCCACGAAGACCAGCCAGCAAATCTAAAGCGCTAGCGTAATCGGATGCTTTCGCGAAATCTTCGACTTGTTCTTTGACTTCTTCTAAAGCCGTTGCGAGATTTTTTTCGGCATCCAGCTCAAATAACGAACCGTCATATGGCTTAACAATAGGTTCTTCAAGTTTACTTAGAATATTTGCGACGCGTTTGTTTGCAGCGGCCAAGGCAAGCGCTTCTTCACGCGTATTGAACGCTGCTACAGCCGCTACGCGTTTGTCGATATCGAGAGGGCGAGTAACTTTTTTAGCGCTTACCGCCATGTAGACTTCAGCTGAAATTCCAGTATCTAAATAGGCTGACCGGAGTCTATCCAAAATATAGTTTAAACTCGTTTGTGTATCGTTATTAGCCTGTAAGGTTTGATGATACGAGGCGCTCTTCTCGACGAGTTCGGCGAGATCTAGAGCCAAGCCTTTATCGATAACAATACGCAGTAGAGATACGGATGCGCGACGAAGGCCAAAGGGATCTTTAGAGCCTGTTGGGGCTTGTCCAATACCAAAAATACCTGTTAATGTATCAAGCCGATCCGCAATAGCGAGCATCATACCGGCTTCAGAGCTGGGCAGACCATCACCAGAAAACTTGGGAAGATATTGCTCTTCTATGGCCAGTGCAACAGCTGTGTTTTCACCGTCGTTTAAGGCATAACTATGCCCAGCGATTCCCTGCATACCGGGGAACTCGCCAACCATATTGCTTACCAAATCAGATTTACTGAGCTCTGCTGCACGTTGTGCATCAGTGGCATCGATAGACAGTTGAGCTGCGATATCACCAATAAGTTTTTTAAGGCGCTCAGTCTTATCAAAAACGGAACCTAATTTAGCCTGGAACACGACGGTGCGTAATTTTTCACGACGAACTTCCGATGAAGTTTTTTTGTCCGTGTCATAGAAAAAAGCGGCATCGGCAAGGCGAGGCCGAATAACACGTTCATTGCCTGCTATAACCACTTGAGGGTCTTTCGCTTCAATATTTGCCACGGTTATAAAATAGGGTAGTAAATTATTGTTGTTATCGACGAGGTGGAAATACTTTTGATGTTCCTTCATTGAAGAAATCAAAGCTTGTTTAGGAACCGCTAAAAACGACTCATCGAATTTACCTAATAACGCGACAGGCCACTCAACTAAGCCGGTAACCTCTTCTAGTAACTCGTCACCAATTATCGCTGTAGCACTATTCGCGGTCGCTTGTGCTTCAACCTGTTTACGTATTATCGCTTGTCGTGTTTTGAAACACGCGATAATTTTAGCCGTGTCACGGAGTTGCTCTTCGTAGCTATCGGCACTATGAATTTCTAAATTTTGGTTGTAATGAAAACGGTGACCGCGAGTTAGACGATCAGACTTAAGGCCCATTATTTCACACGGGACGACTTTGTCGCCGTTAAGTACGACTAGCCAATGTACGGGTCGTACAAATTCATTACTGCCTGTGCCCCATCGCATGCGTTTTGCGATGGGTAATTTCTTAAGTGATAACGAAATTAGATCGGGCAATAAAGCTTCGGTCTTAGTGCCGCCTTCGCTCTTTAAGCAAAATATTTTTTCTGCTTTACCATCGTTTTCGCGTTGGACAGAGCCCGCTTCGATATTATTACGTGAGCAAAATGCGAGGCCGGCTTTACTCAGTTGCCCTTTATCATCAAAGGCAATTTTCGCAGGAGGGCCGAAAACCTTAACTTCCTTCAATGCTGTCTGTGTTTCGAGGCTGCGAATAAGTACAGCCATGCGGCGTGGGGTTGCAAAAACCTGATAACTTTCAAATGAAAGATTCTTAGTTTTTAGCCCTTCAACAACAACATTCGCAAAAGCGGTAGATAGTTTCACCAATGATGTAGGTGGTAGTTCTTCAGTACCTAATTCAATAAGAAAATTACTTTTCATTGTTTTTTTCCTTATCGGCAGAGTATTTTGCGAGTACGGTTTTACGTAGAGACTCCTCGGCTAGAGGAAATCCCAGCTCAGCTCTAGCGTCAAAATAGGCCTTTGCAACGGAGCGTGCAAGGGTACGAACACGTAAAATAAAGCGCTGGCGTTCGGTAACAGAAATAGCAGAACGTGCATCTAACATGTTAAACGCATGTGAGGCTTTCATGACTAACTCATAAGCGGGAAGCGCCAAACCTAATTCAATTAAGCGGCTAGCTTCACTTTCGTATTTATCGAACTGGGTAAATAAAAACTCTGTGTCAGCGTGTTCAAAGTTATAGTGAGACATCTCGACTTCGGATTGATGGAAAACGTCGCCATAGGTAATTTTATTGCCATCAGGATCGACTGTCCAAACCAAATCGTAAATAGAATTTACATTTTGTAAATACATTGCAATACGTTCGAGCCCGTAAGTAATTTCGCCCGCAACGGGTGAGCATTCAAGACCTCCGACTTGTTGAAAATAGGTAAATTGAGTTACCTCCATTCCATTTAACCACACTTCCCACCCTAGGCCCCAAGCACCAAGCGTAGGTGACTCCCAGTTGTCCTCAACAAAACGCACATCATTGGCAAGCGTATCTATGCCCATTTCGCGTAGAGACTCTAAATATAAGTCTTGGATATTACTGGGCGAGGGTTTCATGATGACTTGAAATTGGTAGTAGTGCTGTAAGCGGTTGGGGTTCTCACCATAGCGACCATCGGTTGGACGCCGGCAAGGCTGAACATAGGCACTATTCCAGCTTTCTGGGCCTATAGCGCGTAGAAACGTCGCTGGGTGAAAGGTGCCAGCACCTACTTCTAGGTCAATAGGTTGCAGTAGCACACAACCTTGTTTTGACCAAAATTTTTGAAGAGCCAAAATAAGGCCTTGGAATGTTGTTACATCATTGTCCGACACGGAAAGTCTCTCGCTAGCTGCGTAATGATAAGAAGGAAAAAAGGAGCCGATTATAACCAATGGCTCGGTCGGCGGCCACGTACAAAAGGCGATTAGGCTTCATAGAGCAGTGAATCTCTGGCAAACTGAGCACCGCTATGTCTTTTAACCTTTTTTATGTGTTTTCTTTGGGCTGCATTTGGCTCTAGCTTGGGTATCCGTTTGAAATTTCGTATCGCTTTGATTGTTTTCCATATTCTTGGTAGTTTGCCGCTTAGCTTCGCTAGGGGGTTGGGCGCGTGCATTGGCACGATAGCTTTTTTCCTTAGAACACGAGCATGCAAAGTAACATGTGAAAACTTAAAGCGGTGTTTTCCAGGCTTAGTAGAAAGTGAAATCTCGCGTCTCGCTCAACAGAGTATGTGTGAAACTGGAAAGTTGGCTATCGAAGCCTGTGTTGTTTTGAAAAACGACAAAGCCTGGACAAAAAATGCAGTTTTGGCTATTCATAACGAGGATCTTGTTATGGATGCTTTAGCTAAAAACAAAGGTTTAATTGTCTTAGCGCCTCACTTAGGTAATTGGGAGGTGCTCGGGAAGGTATTGACGGATTATGGTGATCTTACGAATCTGTATCTCCCCCCAAAACAAGCCATCATTGAGAAATTGGTTAAACATTATCGTGAAAAGGATGGATCAAAAACTGTCCCTACTACGAGTCGTGGTGTTGCGAGTTTGCTCAAAGCTATCAAGAAAGGTGGTTTAACGGGGATTTTACCGGACCAATGCCCGCCACTAAATGCGGGAATATTTTCTGAATTTTATTCCGAACCTGCGTTAACAATGACACTCATTCATGGGTTAATTCAACGAACTGAATGTGAACTTGTTGTGGCAGCCGCTTTACGTGTGAACGGAGGTTTTGACATTCACTTTATTAAACCAGATGCCGGCATATTTTCAGCAAACCTTGAAGAAAGTGTATTAGCTACAAATAAGTGTGTAGAGCGGGCAATCGAATTGGCCCCGGAGCAATATCAGTGGGAATACAAACGTTTTCGCAAACAACCTGAAGGCTACGCTAAACCTTATCGTTTTTAAGTTTGCACACATGGTGTATTGTAAAACGACTGGGTTGTTATAGCGGTGTTCCTTGTTCAGACGCCTTGCTGCACATCAGTTATGTGGCTTGACGGATTTTTAACTGCGCCAGAAAGAAGGACTAAACAATACCAATAAGGTAAATACTTCGAGTCGCCCAAGCAGCATGGCAAAACTCAAAACCCACTTAGCCGTTGAGTTTATACTTCCATAGTTAGCGGATACTTCGCCTAGGCCAGGACCGAGATTATTGAGGCACGCACCAACAGCGGTGAAGGCCGTTATAAAGTCGAGCCCTGTCGCTAGAAGAATGATTACCATGCATAAGTAAGCAATGACATAAACGGCAAAAAACCCCCACACCGCTTCGATAACACGGTCGGACACAGTTTTTTGTCCAACCTTAATATTGATTACCGCGTTTGGATGAATTAAGCGCTGAATTTCACGGTGTCCCTGTTTAATAATCAGTAATACGCGAATCATCTTCATGCCGCCGCCAGTCGACCCGGCGCAACCACCCATAAACGCAAACATAAAAATTAAGAAGGGTAAAAAGCTCGGCCAAATAGAAAAATCTGCTACGCCAAAACCAGTCGTAGTTAAAATTGATACGAGCTCAAAGCTACCTTTTAATACACTATCGCTTAGCCCATAAACACCGGTGAATCGTAGATAAAAAACTGTAATGCAGCAACCCAAAATAATCATGCTGGCATAGAAGCGAAATTCAGGGTCATTTAGGTAGTGAGCAAGGCTTTTAGATCGCCAAGCCATGAAGTGCAACGCAAAATTCACCCCGGACAAAATCATGAAGACGATACATATAACTAATATGGCAGGGCTATCGAAAAAGGCCATGCTGGAATCGTGAGTAGAAAACCCGCCAATAGCAACGGTTGAAAAGGCATGCCCTATGGCATCGAATAAACTCATTCCGCAAAGATAGTAGGCTCCAGCGCAGGCTACGGTTAATGCTACGTAGATGAGAAACAGTGCTTTTGCAGTTTCGGTTATCCTTGGTGTGAGTTTATTATCTTTTTGCGGACCAGGAGTTTCTGCCCGATAAAGCTGCATCCCACCTATACCCAGCATAGGTAAAATTGCCACTGCAATCACAACGATACCGATTCCGCCAAGCCATTGAAGTTGTTGGCGGTAATAGAGAATAGATTTTGGTAAGTCATCTAAGCCAGTTAGTACGGTGGCGCCGGTCGTTGTTAAACCGGAAAGTGACTCAAACATAGCGTCAACAAAGCTGAGCTGTGTTGTGTTGTCGAGCATAAAGGGCAGTGATCCGAAAATTCCCAGTACAAACCAAAATAGTGCGACAACTAAAAAACCGTCGCGCGTACGCAAATCGCGTTTTACTTTATGACTTGGCAACCAGCTTAATAGACCCGTTGCAAAACTAATACTAAATGCGAGCAAAAAGCTTACATAAGAACCGTCGAGATAGTAAAGCGATACAAATGTCGGAAAAAGGAGCGTCAAACTAAAAAGCATCAAGAGCATGCCAAGAATTTTTGCGATAACAGCGTAATGCATAATTCGTTAGAGCCTTAAATACTTAAAAGAAGGTGAAGCCGACTTGGAAGAGCCGTTCAATATCGCGTGTGAATCGTTTGTCGATGACGAATACGATGACATGGTCACCCGACTGTATAATCAAATCATCGTGAGCCATTAAAACTTCGTGAGAGTCTTTATCCGTGTGTCTTGATTTTTTGACAATGCTCGCGGCGGTCTCAGTTGTAACAATTGCATTGTTAGCATCAAGGTTCTTTTCACGAACAATTGCACCAATTATGGCGCCTTCAGGAAGGTCGATATCTTCAATGGCGCGGCCAACGACTTTAGACGTTTTGGCATCTCCGTGGGCAATAACTTCGATGGCTTCGGCCGAGCCTTTACGTAGTGAGTGAACGTTTACTATGTCGCCACGCCTCACATGGGCGAGAAGTGTGCCGATAGTGATTTGCTGGGGCGACACGGCTATATCGATATCACTCGCTTGAACAAGGTCAATGTAAGCATAGTTGCTGATCAAGGTAATGACTTTATGTGCGCCAAGACGTTTTGCTAACATGCTCGACATTATATTGGCTTCGTCTGAATTAGTAACAGATAGAAAAACATCAGTATCTTCGATGTTTTCGCCAAGCAAGGTCTCACGATCTGAAGCACTACCGTTTAGAACAATACTTTGATCAACGGCTTCAGAAAGCTCGATGCAGCGCTGTTCGTTAGCTTCAATGATTTTCACTGAGTAATTCTTTTCGAGCATTTTTGCTAAACGTAAACCAATATTGCCACCACCAGCGATGATGATGCGTTTATAGGCACGGTCGGCTCGACGCAATTCGGATACAACTGCGCGGATATCCTTATTGGCCGCTATAAAAAACACTTCGTCATCGGCTTCGATAACAGTTTGTCCAGTGGGTAATATAGCGTGATCCTTGCGGAAAACTGCCGCTACTCGGGTTTCGATGTTGGGTATGTGTTTACGCAAATAGCGTAATTCTTGCCCAACTAAGGGGCCACCATGGAACGCCTTTACAGCAACGAGTTGAGCTAAGCCATCAGCAAAATCAAGAACCTGTAAAGCTCCAGGCTGTCGAATAAGCCGTGCAATATGATCGGATACTAATTGTTCTGGGCTGATAATGACATCAACGGGTATCGCTTCGTTACAGAATAAGCCTTGGTAAGACGAATATTCCTCCGATCGGATTCGAGCAATTTTGGTTGGTGTACGAAATAGACTGTGAGCAATTTGACAGGCAAGCATGTTGATTTCGTCAATGCCGGTGACAGCAATGAGCATGTCAGCATCTTCGATTCCCGCTTGTGACAATACACCTGGGCTCGAGGCGTGACCCGCCACGACTCCGATATCGATACGGTTTCGTAATTGAGCGAGTTGGAGCTCATCGCTATCAATAACGGTAATATCATTGGCTTCGCTTGCTAGGTTGGTAGCTAACGTACCGCCAACTCGACCAGCGCCCAGGATTATTATTTTCATGCTTTCTTCTATTACCTAGCTTATATAGTGTCTAAATCCAAGGATCTAAGCCTTGAATGCTTAAGCTCTATTTAGTGAAATTTTGATTGTCTGAATTGTTACAGGCCAGTTTTTTTTACATTAAAAACGGAGCCACCAAAATATAATTAGCTACACTACGGAGAGCTTCCGCAAGCAGGCGTAATAAAAACCATCATGTCCGTTTTTCACAGGAAACAGCTGTCGGCCGTATGGCCGCTCATGGCCCCAAGAGGCATTAATGACCTCATGTTCAACGTCAGTTGAATTTTGTAACCCAATAAAGTTTTTAATTTGCTCTTCGTTTTCACATTTAAATACTGAGCAGGTAGCGTAAACGATAAGCCCACCGGGCTTTAAACAGGTCCAAAGCTGCTCTAAAAGCTTAGCCTGCAACAGCACAAGAGTAGCAAGATCGCCTTCACGGCGCAGCAGTTTTATATCAGGGTGTTTGCGAATAACGCCACTGGCCGAGCAGGGGGCATCGAGCAAAATACGGTCGAAGGGCACCCCATCCCACCAGCTATCAAGGTCAGCTGCATCAGAGTTCTTAATGGTTGCTGTTAGATTTAGGCGGGCCAGGTTTTCTGCAGTGCGAGTATTGCGTTCACCATCGAAATCAATTGCAACAACTTCCGCCAACCTCGACTCACGTTCTAGGATATGGGCGGTTTTTCCTCCTGGTGCAGCACATGCGTCAAGTACTCGTTGGCCAGGAGCAAGGTCTAGTAATTGGGCGGCTAGTTGGGCGGCTTCATCCTGGACACTGACGTCACCTTCATTAAAGCCAGGTAACTGAGTAATTTGGCAACTTTGTGTCGATAGAATGCCGTCTTGACTGTGAAGGCTTGGAATGAAGTTTTTGTTCAAGCTCACATTCGAGACTTCATTTAAATTATCATTCAAGCTTTCTTTTACATTAACCTTCACGCTGTCATCTAGCTTAGTTAAGTATTCATCACGAGACTGTCGACGTCGATTGACGCGTAAGAAAATAGCGGCTTGTTGGTTGTTTGCTTGAAGTATTTCTGCCCAATCTTGAGGCCAATCATTCTTTAGTTGAGCGATGATCCAATACGGGTGGGAGAATAGAAACTCCTGCCGTGGAGCGAGTTTTTTCTGTAGAGTTTCTTGATCGCGTAAATAGTTTCGTAATACACCGTTTATTAACTTTGCAGCCCAGGGTTTCTTTAAGGGCTTTACGGCTTCGACGCTTTCGGATAAGGCTGCGTGGTCAGGTGTTCGCATATGTCGAAGTTGATAGAGCCCTAATAGTATTAAGGCGTAAATATCGGCATCTTTGTTTTTTAGTTTCTTATCCAGTAGTTGCTCGCTGATGATGGCCAGCTCGTGATAATGGCGCAAACAGCCGTAGACAACAGTGTGAAAAAAAGGTTTTTCTTTATCAGGTAGAGCACTGATTACACGTTCGAAAACGGATTGTAATGACTTCTCCTGTCGAATAATAGGCGCTAGAAGTTTAGCGGCCTCAGCACGAGTGCTCACTAAGATTTAGGCCTTGAATCAAACTGCCCGCACTCTAATAACTGTGCGGCACCGTTACAAAATGAAGCGGCGTCTGTGGCTTGCTTACCTTGTAATTGAACCTTTTCAAGCACCAGAAACGAATCACCACAGCGCACGATCCACTTTCGGTTTTTTACGCGAAACTGCCCAGGCTTTAGTACTTCTAGTTCAGAGGTTTGTAGCGGTTCGTACAATGTTGCCGAATGGATTTTTAAACGCAATTCACCTAGCCAGCTTGAACACACCGGGAAGGGGTTATAGGCTCGAATTTTGCGGTCGAGTTCGCGAGCGGGTAAGGACCAGTCGACTTCAGCTTCGTCCTTTACAATTTTGGCCGCATAATTAGCGTCGAGATCATCTTGTTGTTCAAAGTTAGCCAAACCATCTTCGAGTTTTCTGATGGCTTGAATAAGTAACGGCGGTCCCATTTCTTCCAGCTTTCGATAAAGTGAGGCGGAACTTTCTTTACCGTCTATATAGCAGACTTGTTTGCTAATTATGTCGCCGGTATCGAGGCCTTCATCCATGCGCATGATGGTGATTCCAGTGAGTTCATCACCGGCTTCAATAGCGCGTTGAATAGGAGCAGCGCCACGCCAGCGAGGTAAAAGTGAGGCATGAACGTTCACACAACAAAGCGCTGGAGCGTTTAAAATAGTTTTAGGTAAAATTAGACCATAAGCAACAACAATCATTAGGTCGCACTTTAACGCAACAAGCGTATCTTGGGCTTCTTGGGTTCTAAGCGATTTTGGTTGAAATACCGGAATGTCAGATTCGATCGCGCGCTTTTTAACGGCACTAGGATTGAGTTTTTTACCTCGTCCAGCGGGTCGATCGGGCTGCGTATAAACGCCTACAATATCTAAATTGGCTTGAATTAGTGCATCCAAGTGTTTGGCGGCGAAGTCAGGCGTGCCGGCAAAAATAATTCTCACTGTGTTTTTTCCTAGGGCTGTTTTAGGGCGGCTGCTAACAACAAGCTAGCCGCTAACAATTTTGCTTTTGCTATTACTACTGTTGTTCGCGGTGCTGTTTTTCGAGTTTTTTTCGAATTCTCTGACGCTTCATACTTGAGATATAATCAACAAACAGCTTGCCGTTAAGGTGGTCAATTTCATGTTGAATACAAACGCTAAGTAAACCGTTGGGAATAAGGGTGAATTCCTTACCGTCGCGGTCGAGAGCGGTGACACGAACGTGTTCTGGCCGTGTGACCTCTTCGTAAAACCCTGGAACAGATAGGCAGCCTTCTTCATAACTCAGTAATTCTTGGTCTAAAGGCTCAACTTTCGGGTTAACGAATACCAAAGGCTCGTTTTTTTCCTCGCTTACGTCAATAACGATAAGTTTAATATGCGCATTAACTTGAGTCGCAGCGAGGCCAACACCTGGTGCAGCGTACATAGTTTCGAACATATCATCGATTAAAGTGCGAAGAGCGTCGTCGACGTGCGCGACTTTCTTGGCTATGGTTCGTAAACGAGGATCGGGAAATTCTAATATTGGTAATAGTGCCATTACGTGACAAACTTCTAGTATTTAGCTAAGTATCGGAGCTAACATAATGATTGAGAAGGGTTTATACTCAAATTTTAGAGCCGACTTTAGCGGGTCTGCTCGCGATTTTCCCCTATTATAACGCGATATTACAGTAGCGCCGAACGCTATAGGATTATTTCAATGAGAAAGACAGCTTCAGGATTCATAGCCGCATTGTTTTTATCAATGGCTGTGAATGCACAGGGACCTCAACTACAGCCTGATGTGCCTGATACCTATACGGTAAAGAAAGGCGATACGCTATGGGATATCTCTGGAACGTTTTTAGAAAACCCTTGGTTGTGGCCCGAAATCTGGCACGTAAACACACAGATTGAAAACCCCCACTTAATTTATCCGGGCGATGCTATTCGTCTTATATACCTTGATGGGCAGCCGCGATTGACACTCGATACAACGGGCCGTCTATTTAAGTTAGAGCCGCAAGCGCATGTTATTTCTACTGGCGATGCCATCGATACGATACCGCTTGACGAGATTAATACTTTTTTAAGTCGCAGTCGTGTGGTTTTACCGGCTGAGCTTGCACAAGCACCCTATGTTGTTTCAGGCGTTGATGAGCACCTAATTGCCGGTAAAGGTGATCGTGTTTATGTTCGCGGGGAAATTGGTCAAGTACGCTCTATCTACGGTATATATCGAGAAGGTGATCGATATGTCGACCCTGTAACGAAAGAGTTCCTTGGTGTTCAAGCCATGGATATTGGTACGGCAAGTGTTCGAGCGAATGAAGATGGTATTGCTACCATGGATGTTTCACGGACAACCGAAGAAGTTCGTATTGGCGATCGTTTGTTGCGACAAGAAGAACGTGCCGTTGAGTCCACCTTTGTTCCATCTGCACCAAGCACTGATGTGGAAGGTGTTATCTTAGCTGTAGAGGGTGGCGTTACTCAGGTTGGCAAATACGACGTTGTGGTACTTAATCGCGGAGCACGCGAGGGATTAGTGCCGGGAAACGTGATGGCGATATTCAAACAAGGGAAGGTCATTCGTGACAGAATTACGAATGAACGTGTCAAACTTCCTGATGAACAAGCGGGCTTATTAATGGTTTTCCGTAGCTTTGAAAAAGTTAGCTTAGCGCTAGTTATGGAAGCAAACCAAGTGATTAAAGTCGAAGATATTGTTAAAAACCCTTAGGTAATCAAGGGGTTCCGGAGATACCTAAAAACCTCAGACGTTTGAATTTGACTTTCAAATTCTAGTCACCTGAGTTTTTAGCTGTCGCCACTTTAAATACACCCTTTAAATATGAGTATTCATGGATGAATATTGAACTTAGTGATAAGGAACTTGCCCTCCTTTTTCTACATCTCCCTTCAGTTGGCCCATCCAGTTATTGGAAGTTTCGCGAACATTACAGCTCCTACGCTCACGCTATCTTGGATAGTGAGCGAGACTATAGGCAATTGTTTTGCGAAGCTGCACGAGAACCCTTAAACGACCTCGCTAAAAATGGCCGTAATTCCAAAATATACCAAAGCCTGTGTGTGCAACAAGCCCAGGCAGAAGAGTTGGGAATCCAGCTAATTTGCCATAGTGATAGCGACTACCCGGGTTTGCTGCGTGAAATTAAACGCGCACCATCGCTATTGTTTGTTAAGGGCAATAGGGGGGCGCTTAACCTTCCACAAATAGCGATTGTTGGTAGTCGTAGACCCAGTGCCCAAGGGAAGGGAAATGCGCTAAAGTTTTCACGTGCCTTAAGCGAGAGCGGTTTTGTTGTTACGAGTGGTTTAGCGCTGGGGGTCGATGCTCTGGCACATGAGGGCGCAATTAAGGCTCAAGGTAAGACTATTGGTGTGTTAGGTTGCGGCTTGGATAAAATATATCCCGCTAGCAATCGTGCGTTATCTGAGTCATTACTAGAAACTGGCGGTGCGCTGGTAAGTGAGTTTTTACTCGGCACGTCGCCTAAACCGCAGAACTTTCCGCAGCGAAACCGAATTATTAGTGGCATGAGTTGTGGAACTTTAGTCGTGGAGGCCGCAGTGCGCAGTGGCTCTCTTATTACTGCACGATACGCGTTGCAACAAAATCGAGATGTATTTGCCATTCCCGGGTCCATCCACAATCCTTTAGCTCGAGGCTGTCATGCCATGATTAAAGAGGGTGCGGTCTTAGTTGAAACCGCGCAGGATATTGTCAGTGAATTGGGCTCACTGTTGGGCTTTCATCAGCAATCACTTGATTTAAACACTAATGAGCACGACAGCAAGATACAAGCCGAAGAAGCTTTGAGTTTGAACGAAGACGAGCTTGAAGTGATAGATGCAATGGGTTTTGACTCAATTGAATTTGATAGTCTAGCGCTAAAAACGTCATTTAAAAGTAGCGATTTGATGCGAATTTTGATGAACCTGGAGATAAAAGGCCTAATAAATGACTCCGGACAGGGTTATATGCGTGTTTGATACTTGCCCAACGCGATGTTTTCGCGTAATTTCCTCTTTCAGGGCCCGTACTTAGCGGGCTTTTCTATTTTACCGGTTTGGAGAAAACGAATGACTAAACCGTTTGTTGCTATATTAATGGGTTCAGATTCGGACCTACCTATCATGGAAGCCTCTTTTGATGTGCTTCGCAAGTTCGATATTCCTTTTGAAGCAAAGATTGCCTCAGCTCACCGTACACCTATACAAGCTAAAGCGTTTGTTGTTGATGCGGATCAGCGCGGCTGCTCAGCCTTTATTTGTGCTGCTGGTATGGCTGCGCATTTAGCGGGTGCTGTTGCTGCTGCAACACTTAAACCTGTTATCGGTGTGCCGATTATGAGTTCACTTGATGGTCTTGATGCTTTGCTCTCTACGGTTCAAATGCCCGGTGGTGTACCTGTAGCGTCTGTTGCTATTGGAAAGGCTGGTGCCAAAAATGCGGCTTATCTAGCCGCACAAATCATTGGCACTTTTGATCCAGAGATTCATCAAAAGCTTATCGCTGAGCGCGAAGAAAACGCTCAAGCAATTATTGCTAAAGATGAAGAGCTGCAAGTTAAGCTGCAAAACGCTAAAGCCTAAATGACCTCGTTATTCCACCCCTCTATTAAGCGTTGCGTGAATCATCTCGTGCGTGGAGGGGTTATCGCTTACCCAACAGAGGCTGTTTGGGGTTTTGGTTGTGATCCACAGAATCGCCACGCGGTTGAATATCTACTCGAATTAAAACAGCGAAAGCCCGACAAGGGTCTAATCCTTGTGGCGGCATCGATCGAACAATTTGAATTTCTTTTACACGACATTAGTCTTGCCCAGCGCACACTATTAGCTCAATCTTGGCCGGGGCATAATACGTGGCTAGTCGAACACCATAAGCGTTTGCCATCATGGCTTCATGGCTGTCACAGCTCCATCGCATTGAGAGTAAGTACTCACCCAGTGGTGCGAACCTTATGCCAAAGTTTCGGTGGTCCGATTGTATCGAGCTCGGCTAATCGTCAGGGCTACCCTGCAAAACGTTCGGCCTATGCTCTACGGGCCGCTTACCCAAGCGCTTCAATAGAATACGCTCCGGGACGTATTGGTGATGCAAGTCGCGCCTCAACAATACGAGACCTTAGTTCGGGTGTAGTACTTCGCGCCTAACATGCCTAAAAGATACATGCCTAAAAGATACGTGCCAAAAAGGCGCTTAGGCGCTCAAGAAGTTTTCTAATAAAGAAAATTTATAGTAAAGGGCTTGTGAATAGAATCAAGCCTATTAGGCCTGAGACCTTAGTTATATAACCGCTCTGCGATGATTTTTGTCGTCAGTGCAATGGGAAGTTTGAATGGAAGACGTAGATAAAGTTGCCGTAAAAAAATATTTGTTGGGCTTGCAGGATACAATTTGCGAGGCGTTGGAACTAGCGGATGGTCGCGGCCGTTTTATACATGATCAGTGGCAACGTGAAGAAGGTGGTGGCGGACAGTCGCACGTGATGTGCGACGGTGCTGTGTTTGAAAAAGCCGGAGTGAACTTCTCTCATGTTATGGGCGAAAAACTCCCTGCGTCGGCAACGGCACAGCGTCCAGAGCTTGAGGGTAGAAGCTTCGAGGCGATGGGCGTTTCGCTAGTTATACACCCCAATAACCCAAAAATTCCGACGAGTCATGCAAACGTGCGTTTTTTCATTGCCGAAAAGCCCGGTAGTGATCCCGTTTGGTGGTTTGGCGGCGGTTACGACTTAACGCCGTATTATGCCTATGATGAAGATTGCTTACATTGGCACCAAGTGGCAAAAGCAAGCTGCCAGGCCTTTGATGAAAGCTATTACCCTCGCTTCAAAACTTGGTGTGATGAGTACTTCTATTTAAAACACCGCAATGAAACGCGTGGCATTGGTGGCCTGTTTTTTGATGACTTTCATGAGTTGGGCTTTGATCGTAGTTTTGAGTTCATGCAAGCTGTTGGCAGCAGTTATACCGAGGCTTATATTCCTATTGTTGAACGCCGCAAAAACGAAACATATACCAGTGAGCAAAAAGACTTTCAGCTCTATCGTCGCGGACGCTATGTAGAGTTCAATCTTGTCTATGATCGGGGAACCTTGTTCGGCTTGCAAACCGGCGGCCGTACAGAATCTATTTTGATGTCATTACCGCCGATGGTTAGCTGGAAATATGATTGGAGCCCTAAAGAGGGCAGTGAAGAGGCGCTTTTATATAGTGAGTACTTACACGCAAGGGACTGGGTATGAATAATAGTGATCGTTATGTTGTTGTCGGAAACCCAATACAGCAGTCGAAATCACCGATTATCCATCGAGAGTTTGCCGACCAATGCAAGCAAGACATTCAGTATGGAAAAATTGAATTTGCTCTAGGTTCCTTTGCCGTTGAAGCGCGCGCGTTTTTTGACAGTGGGGGTAAAGGCATGAATATTACCGCTCCATTTAAAGAAGACGCCTATAACTTTGCAGACTCTCTAAGCGAGCGAGCGCAAGCTGCACGCGCGGTGAATACACTGGCGCTTATGAGCGATGGTAATATTGTAGGTGATAATACTGATGGAACGGGTTTAGTAAACGATATTGTCGATCGCTTACATTGGCCGTTAACGGAACAGCGCATTCTTATTTTAGGTGCGGGTGGCGCGGTTCGAGGGATCTTACTGCCCTTATTGAATTCTGGTGTTACGGAGATCGTTATTGCAAATCGTACACTGGAAAAAGCTAAGTCCTTGAGTACCCACTTTTCACCGTTTGGAAGTGTGACGGCTATAGGGTTTGAGCAGCTAGCTGATACCGCGTCGTTTGATTTGATTATCAATGGCACCTCGGCGAGCTTGACGGGCAAGGGTATCGATATACCTTTAGCTATTCTCAAAGAGAACACAGCATTTTATGACCTAGTCTATAGTGACGAAGCAACGCCGT
This sequence comes from Flavobacteriales bacterium, assembly GCA_047638775.1. Taxonomy (GTDB): domain Bacteria; phylum Pseudomonadota; class Gammaproteobacteria; order Pseudomonadales; family Cellvibrionaceae; genus Agaribacterium. Next base: position 28,868 of record JBLIMQ010000003.1, on the reverse strand, counting down.
TTATGCGAGACGCTGCGGCGAGAGGGTATAAAAATATTGCTGATGGCTTGGGCATGTTAGTCGGGCAGGCGGCCGAAAGTTTTCGCGTTTGGCGAGGGGTAATGCCTGATATTGATGGCGTGTATTCTTTATTACGTCCATAAAAAAAGGCTCCCTTGGGAGCCTTTTTTTATGTCTCTTTTTTTGTCCTTTTTTAACTATCCCTTTCCCCTCTTCTTCGGTAAAATTTGAACAAGGCCAGGCTTAAGAGCATAAGTAGCCAATGATCACTGCTGCCGCCGCCACTGTCGCCTTCATTTGGAACTAGAGCGCCACTTTGCCCTAGATTTGTGGATATTGGCGTAGCGCTAGGGCTGGGTACCGGGCTCGGTTCAGGTTCAGGCTCCGTCGGTGTTGGTAGTGATGGTGCCGGAGGTTCGACGATAACGGGTGGTGGTGTGGGTTGAACGGGTACAGAGGGTGGTTCGATAGGGTCCGTTAACGGCGCATCATCTTCAGGTGCGCTCTGCGTATCAATGATTTCTAAGTACTTTAATAGTGTGATGAAATCTGAATCGACGAGACTTAATGCCATGGTGTGTGACGACGCGTTAATGATATCTTCACTTGTACTTACCGTTAGATCATCAATGGTCACAAAGATGGATGCGTCAGCTGCAGGGTAGCTAAAACTAATCGTGTTCGTGCTTCCGCTGGCTAACTCAACCGCCACTGCGGGAGATTCGTAATGGTTACGCATTTGCCCACCGTGTTCAGGGAGGAACTTCAAGGTCACATCTTGGGGCTCGCCGTCGTTTACACGAATATGCAGTACACGTTCAGATTCAGAGACGACTGATGAGTAATGAAAGCGAATAAATGAGCCGGCCTCTTCGCCGCCAGTAACGTTGTCGAACGTGAGCACACTGCTATTGTCGCCATAAATAGAGGAGCCATTCGAACCGCGTAAATACTGCGCGCCCCGTATGGGCCCTGGATTGCTATTACTAGCGTTTTCAGCTTGGTAGACCGTTCCACCTACGGTTGAAAAAACATCTTCGATGGATGCCGCGCTGCCATCATGTAGATACGGTGCGCTTGCAAATAGCCCTAAAAGCGATGGTGTTTTAAAGCCGGGTAGTATCTCGCCTAAGCGCTGACCAGAATACTCACGAATGGTACCGACGTCGTGCATTAAGGTATCGCTAAGCTCAAGCCCCACATGACAGCTATCACACTCTAAACGCTCAAATACCTCACGACCGGCGATAGACTGAGCCGTAAGTCCACCGTTTGCGATACGGTATGGGCTGCGAGCTAATGAGCTTTTACCTAACGAACTTACATAAGCCGCGAGTGCGTCGAGGTCAGGGTTTAAGCCCGCTTTTTCGCTGCCGAGAGTGGTATCAACTAAATCGAACTGTTCATCGCTTAAAAACCCTGTTCCAAGAAACCCGCCGCGAATATCGTGTTCGAAATCTTGAATTTCATCAAAGTTTCCTGACCAATGCGCATTGCCGAACCGAGTCCCCATTCGGCCGACAAGCGAGGTTGTGTTACGCAAGCCTTCACCGCGACCAGTGAAGTCCCAGGTTCGCCCATCAGCACCTCCATCAATATGGCAGGTTGCACAGGAAATATATCCCTCGGCGCTCATACGCAAGTCGGACGCGTTATAGAATATGCGCTTGCCCGCTAAGACTTCATCGCTAAGGATTTCGTTGCCAACAGTATTTATAGTACCGTCAGTTATGGTGATTCGGCCTTCGGTTAAAAAGGTGTCTAAATCGTACTTACTGACAGAGCGTCCCATAAATTCTTTGGCGTAAAGGGTATTGGATTCGTGATCCATGCATAAACCTTGCGGTGCAAGCTGAGTATTGAGATGAGTTACTGAGTTAGCAATGGCGCCGTCGACACCGTGCTTAATGATGTTGTAAATGTGAATGGCATTGTTGCCTTGAAGGCTGACAAATAGATACGCGCCATTGGGTGAAATGCTCAATGCGGATGGTGAATCGGCATTATCGAAATCGATTCGCAAGTCGTAGCGTTCAGAACCTTCGTCTCCACTCATGTCTATGGTTGCGAGTAGGGTACGCACAGAGTTATCGTCGTCAAGATCGACTGTTGGGTTGATGCCCGACCACAATAATGGGCTTCTGTCAGTATTCGCTTTAGTGCCGACAACATACGCGAAGTTACCCGTCGGGTGAAAGGCAATGGCTGCGAGGTAATTTGGAACACCGCTGCCACCTTCTAGAGTGTCAGGGCTGTAGTCTTTCTCTAGGCGTATGGTCTTCACGAGACTGAGGTCAGCGGTATTAATCTGCCAGACTTCACCAATATTCGCTGGCGATATAAAACGCGTAACGAGTAGTGTTTGATCGTCGGGCGAGAGAGCTAAGGCCGCTGCCGTAGGGCCAACGTCAAGACGCGCGACAATAGTTTTTGTCTCCGTACTAATTCCAATAACTTCGCCGCTGCCGTAAAGAGATACATAAGCGCGGCGTTGATCTGAGCTGATAACGATACCGTAAGGTGCATCACCATAATCTAACGCAATAGTTTCGATGATGTCGCCCTGGCGATCGAAAATTGAGATTTGATCAGCCTTGGTATTGGTTACCCAAACTTCGTCATTATTATCGATAACGGCAACACTTCGTGGCGCTTCGGCGGTAGAGCTTTCGGACATCAACGATAAACCACTCATATTAATTCGAGCCAGCGAATTATTGTCTCTGTTTACAGCCCATACTCGGTTTGCATCAGTGTCACAGGCAATGGGCCCACTCGATTTAAACTCATTTTGTTGACCATTTGGTCGGGGTTCGGGCACAACGTTAAGTACCGTTAGCGTAAACGTTCCTAGGGTGGCGGCCAATGAATCGTCACGAACTTGCACGGATGCGAAAAACAGACCGGCGCTGGAATATTCGATACTGCGCGAATTCGATGATTGCCAATCGCTGTAACCGTTACCGTCGCCTAAATTAAAGCGATATTCTAGTGGGTCACCATTAGGGTCATTAGCTGCGACGCTAAAGATTACATCGGTGTTTATTGCTGCAGTATTTTCGGACGCTGTGAAAGTCGATATAACGGGAGCCAGATTGGGCTCAGGAGTAGGGCTGGGGCTAGGTGACGGATCAGGACTAGGCGACGGATCAGGACTAGGCGACGGATCAGGACTAGGCGACGGATCAGGACTAGGCGACGGATCAGGACTAGGCGACGGATCAGGACTAGGCGATGGATCGGGACTAGGCGTCGGATCTGGACTCGGCGACGGATCTGGACTCGGCGATGGGTCTGGACTAGGACTAGGCGACGGATCCGGTGTTGGTTCGTCGATACTAGAGCCGGTAGAGAATCGAATAGTTTGGCCTTGCATGCCGTTATTCGCAGCGTCTTTGATTCCGCCATCTACAAAGGTTACTTCATAGGTGGTATTTCTCTTCAGGTAATCAATAGGGTCGATAGTTAATACGCCACTGTGATTTAGCACGTATTGAAATTCAACGTCTGTCCCATCAGACTCTTTAAAGGTCAGGTTTTCACCGGGTGTAATTGTCTCGACGAGTAGTGTTTCTGGAATGAGCGCAGTTATAGGTGCCATCAACGGGTAGTTGAGTTGATCATCTTTAGGGATATGGTAAGTGATATAGGGACCGCGCGTGTCAGGCTCGGCTTGATGCGCCCAAATCGTCATTCCGGAGGTTTCTTCCGTCGTGTCATAGCGGTTATATCCACCCATAACAACCAAGTTACCCAGTGGCATTGCGAACTGATCGACACTTGTTCGTCGAGGGTTATTGATGTCAAATTCGAGCGCAACTTCACAGCCCTCTACATCAATCTTCCAGTGTCCTGTGAACGCATATTCATCCTGAAAGTTCATATACATGGGGCGGTCAGGAGTGGAGTTATCGAGTTCAAGTTCGCAGGCAAAGCGCAAATTACTTGGGTCCGAAAAGTCGACCGCGACAAATCGATTACTAGGGTTGCGCTGCGCAAACACCACGTAGTGACCCCAGAGTTCAACCCAATAACCGCCAATCCTGTCATCTTTAAGTACGTCGAGCAAGACGGGGTTTGATGGGTCAGATACGTCATAAGTTGCCACACCTGAATTTGTTTGATCGGACGCGTAGATCATTAAATTACCGACGAATAACGGAAAGCCAATGACGCCTGTTAAGCCAAGGTGGTCCCATTCTGCAACTATTTCGTTATCGAGCCGCAACCAAGAATCTCCTGCGGGCGAGTTATAGGACCAAAATGCGCGTGCAGCCCAGGGGCGCATCATTGCGCTTGTTTCCCAGTGGCCTTCAGGTCCCGACCATTTAACATGCTCCAGTGGAGCATCATTTGTGGTCATTCTTAATGCACTGTTTGGGAAGCCAGCAATAAAGACTTCTTTACCGCTTTTGATCAAGCCGTGCGCCCGAAAGGGGTGGTTTGTCTCGCCAAATTGACCCAGCTCTACAGGGTTTGTTGGATCGGCAATATCCCAGGTACGAACAATATGGTCGGTACCTGGTGGGCTGGCTGGGGCCTCGGGCACGGTGACGACCTTGCCCCCGAGATATTCAATAATTGCGAGACGACCCATTTCCGGCGCGATTGGGCCAGCGATCAATGTACCGGGTGTTTGAGGCACATTTGGGAAGCCTTCAGCGATCACTATGGGTGACGCCGCCAAGGAGACTAAGGGCAGTGCGATAAGCTTTGCAATACTACGATATACATTCATTTTAATACCAATGCGAATATAACTTTGCGATTAGGGTGCCATATTTCAGGCGTAATAGAATTATAGATCAGCGTTGCCGTTGATATTGTCTTTAAAATGTAAAACTGCTTGATTTGTGATCGTATTTTTGATTGCTTTATTAATTCGTGATCTGTACCACACAGAAAAGTGATTTTTGGTCTACATGCTTGATGAAGCGGGTGACATCGCTCGATTGCTTGTCGTGTTTTATGACGTGGATAAGGTAGAATGCGCCCTGAATTTTCGAATGCATAAAGTATAGGAGCGTAGGGTGAAAAAAGGTATTGTTTTAGCGGGTGGCAGCGGTACGCGGCTATATCCATTAACTCAGGTTGTGAGCAAACAGTTTATGCCTGTTTATGATAAACCGATGATCTATTACCCTCTTGCGACTTTGATGCAGGCGGGCTTGAAAGAGATTTTGATTATCGCGACACCTGAAGAAGTCGGTCGTTTTGAGACGCTATTAGGCGATGGTAGTAAATGGGGTATCTCGTTAGAGTACGCCGTTCAACCTAAGCCTGAAGGTTTAGCCCAAGCGTTTCTTATTGCTGAAGAGTTTTTGGCAGGATCTGGCGCTGCATTAGTGCTTGGTGATAACTTGTTCTATGGTCACGATCTAGTGAATACCCTAAAAACCGCGTGCGACCGAGCATCGGGCGCGACTGTTTTTGGTTACCATGTGTCGAATCCGCGCTCGTACGGCGTAGTTGAATTCGATGATCAAGGCAAAGCTTTATCCGTTGAAGAAAAACCTGAGCACCCCAAGTCAAATTATGCCGTGCCAGGTATCTACTTTTTTGACGAAAACGTTGTTTCCATTGCCTCTAAAGTTAAGCCTTCGCCACGCGGGGAGTTAGAGATTACCGATGTTATCGAAGCCTACTTAAAATCAGGCGATTTACGTGTCGAAATTATGGGCCGCGGAGCGGCATGGTTGGATACAGGGACGCATGACAGTTTATTAGAAGCCGCCCAATTTATCTCGACTTTGGAAAAACGACAGGGCCTAAAAGTTAACTGTCCTGAAGAAGTGGCCTATCGGTCTGGCTATATTGACGCCGCGCAACTTCGTTTATTAGCCGAGCCGCTGCGTAAAAGTGGTTACGGCGAATATTTGTTGGGCTTATTAGATTCAAAGGTATATTAATGAAGTTTATTAGCACGGCAATTCCCGAGGTGAAAATTTTAGAGCCTCAAGTGTTCGGTGATACACGGGGTTTCTTTATGGAAACCTTTCGAGTAAGTGAGTTTAATGAGCACTGTGGCGAGCAGGTTTTCGTTCAAGAAAACCACAGCTCATCGAGCCAAGGTATTTTGCGCGGAATGCACTATCAGATACACAATCCGCAAGGAAAACTTGTGCGTGTCGTTAGCGGTAGTGTGTTTGATGTGGCTGTGGATATGCGTCAATCGTCTGCGACGTTTGGGCAGTGGGTGGGCGTTGAGCTTAGCGCTCAAAATAAACGTCAATTGTGGGTGCCAGAAGGTTTTGCTCATGGGTTTTATGTCACCAGTGAGTCGGCCGAATTTGTCTATAAGTGCACAAATTATTATACGCCGGAGCACGAGCGGTTATTGAACTGGAATGAGCCAAAGGTAGCTATTGAATGGCCGTTAGTGGTCGGTCAAGAGCCCTTACTCTCGGCGAAAGACTGCGACGGTAAAAGCTGGGATAACTTAGAATTCTTTAAATAGAATTCTTTAAAAAAGTTTTTAAGCTGCGTGTCTTAAGTAGAGTGATTTTTAATTAGAGTGTTTTAAATAGGCTGAATGATGAAGGTTTTAATTACAGGTGCCGGTGGGCAGCTTGCCAGTGAGTTATTAATTACGGCTCCAGAAGGCTTAACGCTTCAATGCCTATCGTCTAAAGAGTTAGATATTACGAATAGTGAACAAGTTAATGAGAAAGTCAGCGCTTTTGCCCCTGATGTAATCATTAATGCGGCGGCCTATACAGCAGTAGATAAGGCTGAAGAAGACTTCGAAGCGGCTAAAGCGGTGAATGTTGCGGGTGTAAAAAATCTTGCAAAAGCGTGTCCGGATAATGGCTATATGTTGCATATATCAACGGACTTCGTATTTGATGGCTTAAAGAGTTCGCCTTACTTGCCGGACGATTGTGCAAACGCATCTTCAGTTTACGGTAAAACCAAGTATGACGGTGAATTAGCCTTATTCGAACAGAAGCCGTCGCGAAGCGCCGTGATTCGCACTTCGTGGGTTTATTCATCCCACGGCAATAACTTTGTGAAAACGATGTTACGTCTTATGGCTGAAAAGCCGCAATTAGGTATTGTGAGTGATCAAATCGGAACGCCAACGGCGGCTAAAAGTTTGGCGAAGGTGTGTTGGCTTGCGGTAGAAAAAAATCTTGAGGGTACGCATCACTGGAGTGATATGGGCGTGGCCAGTTGGTATGATTTTGCTGTCGCTATACAAGAGCTGGCTTTGACGAAGGGCCTATTGACGACGCGCATTCCTATTAAACCGATTTCGTCGTCGGCGTATCCTATGCCAGCCACTCGCCCATCCTATAGCGTAATGAATAAAGATTCATTGTTTGCGGCCTTAGGAGATGGGGAGGCAGTTCATTGGCGCGAGCAACTCGACTGTATGTTAAGCGAGCTTAAAGAGCTAAAAGAGCTTAAAGACTAAATAGAAATTTTTAAGAGATGAACTATGTCTACACAATCAGCTATGTCTGAAAGATCAACTATGTCTGAAAGATCAACTATGCCTAAACGGTCAACTAAGTCTAAAACTGTATTAGTTACTGGCGCTGCAGGTTTTATTGGTGCGAACTTCGTTCACTATTGGCTAAAAAAATATCCGCAAGATCAAATTATTGCCTTAGATGCGTTAACGTATGCCGGCAACAGAGCCAATTTAAACGGATTAGAGAGTCATGAGCAATTTAGCTTTGTTCATGGTGATATTTGTGATCAAGCCTTAATAGAAACCGTTTTGCGTGAAAAAAATGTTGATACTCTCGTGCATTTCGCGGCCGAGTCTCATGTGGACCGCTCGATATTGGGGCCTGACGCCTTTATTGAAACGAATATTATTGGCACATACAGCCTATTAAAAGCCGCCAAAATTGTTTGGTTGGACGAAAAAGAAGACTTCACCCATCGTTTCCACCACGTATCGACCGATGAGGTATACGGCACGCTAGAAATGGATGAGCCGCCTTTTACGGAATTGACACAGTACGCACCAAATTCTCCTTACTCTGCCAGTAAAGCGGCCTCGGATCATTTAGTTAGAGCGTACCACCATACCTATGGTTTGAACGTAACGACGTCCAACTGTTCCAACAATTACGGGCCGTACCATTTCCCAGAAAAACTTATTCCTTTAGTTATCACCAATATCTTATTTGAAAAAGCATTGCCAATTTATGGCGATGGCCAACAGATTCGCGATTGGCTATATGTTGAAGATCATGCGCGTGGCATCGACGGTGTTATCGAGAAAGGTATAGTGGGTGAGACCTATAATATAGGTGGGATTAATGAGTGGGCAAATATAGACATCGTAAAACTTGTTTGTGGCTTAATGGACGAAAGTTTTACCCGTCGACCAGAACTTAAAGAAAAGTTTCCTGAGGCTTTATCGGCACATAAAAGTGCGTCGATTGAGCTAATAAAATACGTTACAGACCGCCCTGGCCACGACCGTCGTTATGCGATTGACCCGAAAAAAGCGACTGAGGTACTTGGCTACAGCCCTGTCGAATCCTTTGAAACAGGCATTGCTAAAACGATTGAATGGTTTTTAGACAATGACGATTGGTGGCAAGATGTTTTAAACGGGAACTATCGTAATTGGGTCGAAGAACAATACGGCGATCGTCTGGCTTGAATCATGCATTAACACACGAATATTCCCAAAATCAGGCAAAGTGTAGAGTTCGCTTGATATTACGCCGGTTATTGTGTCGGCTATTTTTACACAACATCAAAAAATCGTTTTCGAGGACGGAAAAATGAATCAGATCAAATTAGCTTTAATCGCGCTTGTGGCAATGGTAGCCACGAGTTGTGCGACAACGGGACAGGTAAGTAATGAAGCCCCGGTAAGTGTGGGCGAAGAATACGCCGAGTATCGCTTAGGCGTTGGCGATATGATTACTGTGAATGTGTGGCGTAATCTCGAGCTCAGTCTAGCGGTGCCTGTGCGCCCAGACGGAAAGATATCTTTGCCACTTGTGGGCGATGTTCAAGCGGCAGAACTGACAACGGCTGAGTTAAGTAAATCTTTACAAGAAGAGTTAGTTAATTTTATTCGTAACCCGCAAGTAACTGTGATTGTAACGGATGCAACCAGTACCAACTTTCAGCGCCGTGTTCGAGTAACAGGCGCAGTAGAGGCGCCACTTTCAATTCCTTACCGCAAAGGCATGACTGTACTCGATCTCGTTTTAGAAGCGCAGGGTCCTAGTGAGTTTGCGGTACCCAACAAAGCGAAACTGTATCGTCATACTGACACTGGCGTTAAGACTTACAATATACGCTTAGGTGATATTCTAAATAAAGGTAAGTTGAGCACGAATTACGAAATTGCACCATCGGACATTATTACTGTTCCAGAACGCGTATTTTAATTAGAGTAGACCTTTATGGACAATATCGATTTTGCTAAAGAGATCCTTCTAGCGATTAAATTCGAATTAATACGGTTCCGCGTATTAGCCGCCAGCCTTTGTGTTGTTGTGCTTGTCGCCGTACTGGGCGTAGGTCTGAGTTGGCAGCTGCAATATGAAAGCAACGCGACGCTCGCGGTTGAAGATAGCAATATCATCCAACCATTATTACGTGGACGCGCGCAATTCACAGAGGGTGAGCGTGTTGAAGAGGCTAAGAAAGACATATTGTCTCGCGCCATGCTCGAGTCTGTCGCTCGTGAGCTTAATTACATTAATGATGAGTCATCTATTCAAGATGTCGTTATGGTCCTTGGTGCGCTAAAACGTAAAATTATTGTCAGCTCCGAAGGTAAGCGTGCGAGTAGTTTTACAATTTCTTATAGCAGTACCGACCCCGAAGTCAGCTTCAATACGATCAAAGTGATTGCCGATCTAATTGTTAGTCGTCAGCGCCAGTCTAAGCGAGAAGAGGGAGAAAATGCTTACGGTTTTATTAGTCGGCGTGTAGGTGTTTATAAAGCTCGTTTAGAAGACGCTGAAAATAGCCTTAAAGACTTTAAGGCCGGCAGTTTAGATATCGATGAAACGCGCGTACAAACTCGTTTAGCCGAATTAGAAACCACCATTCAAGACTTAGTATTATCGGTGCAGGAGCTTGAGTCGAATACGACCACTACCAAAAAGCAGCTGAGTATTGAAAGCGAATACATCGACGCGCAATCAAAGATATACGTTTTAAAGCAGCAGCAATCGATACTGACTCGACAGCTCTCGGGACTGCGCATGCAGTTCCAAGAATCGTATCCGGATATTGTAAATATTAAAACTCAGATAGCAGAGCTTGACGCTCAGATTGTCTCGGTAGGTGAGGCTGAAGGCATTAACCCGGGTACAATTGGAAGTAGCGAGAACAGTGAATCGAATCCTGAGTTGTTGTTTGATGATCTGCGTAAACAATTAAGCGATTCCGAACGAGAGCTTAAAGCTAAAAAAGAACGTTTAGCGTCGCTGCGGACATTACACGCAGAGCAAAAACAAAAAATTGAATTTGTCGCATCGAATCAGGCTGCGCTGGCTGAACTTATGCGTGAGTACAACGTGACAAAAGAGCACTATGAAGAAATGTTGGTACGCCAACAAAGTGCTGAGCTTTCGGTTGCGATCACACAAGAAGGGCAGGGCCTTACGTATCGTATTATAGGCGAAGCGACGTTTCCGTTATCCCCTACAGGTTTAACCTTTATTCACTTTCTATTAGTGGCCCCTATTCTGGCACTGGGTATACCCATTGGGCTCGTTGTTGCGATGGTTATTGTCGACCCACGTATACGTACGCTGGGCGCATTGAGTTCAGGATTAGAGGGCGGGCAGAAGGTACTGGCTGTTCTACCGCATTACCATACGATTTTTGCCGATAGAATTGTTAAAAAGGATATGCTGGTATTATCTACCGTCGCAGGTTTTGTTTGTCTTGCTTACCTCTATGTTGCTTACTTAGGCTTAAGTGCCGGATAAGGAAATACAGCTGTGAAAAGTAAAAAAGCACTGAGGCTTATGGGTGGCGTAGCGTTATTGTGCCTACCTGAAATTGCATTGACGCAAGATAATAAAAATGACTGGAACCTCGCTGTATCCTATGAAGCTATGCTTGATAATAACGCGACTCGTGCAGGCGAAGATGGCGTAGAGCCAAAAGTGTCAGAGCAGCAAAATACTCTAGGCTTTCAGGTGCGAGGTGATAGTTCAACGCGTATTAGTGCTCTACAGCTCGACTACCAAATTAATCGAGAAGAGTTTACGAAAGAAAGCCAGCCTGATGGCACAACTATTATCGGCGGCGCGACGCTAAGCCTGGGCACGCAGACATCCTTTTATGGTTTAACACTCGAGCAGGAAAGCAGTCGCGTATTGAAGGACCCTAGCGATGAGCTCACCACAGCGAACAGCGAACAGCGAAACACGGTTACGATTAAGCCGATGCTTAGGACTCGAAGCGATAAACGAAATGTTTACAGCATTAATGGCTTTAATAGTGATACTGTTTATGATTCCGAGCGACGCAGTGATGTAACGCAGAGCGGTATCGATGTGAATTGGTTGCGTAAAACACCTTCTATATATCGCTACGGGCTCACATTGGGTCAAAGAGATGTCAGCTTTCAAGAGGAAAGCGCATCTGATTATTCTTTAACTCGAATAGAAGCCGCGCTTAATGCGCAGTCACGTTTGCTCGGCTACCGGCTGGTAGTCGGTAGCCAGCGTATCGAACCGGCAATATCACCTGCCTATACAAAGCCTTTTTATAGTATCGATACGACTTATGAAGTGACGGGAAACACTATCGTTGCTTCTAGTAGTTCAGAAGTGTCTAACACGAGTCTTGCTGAAGGCGTGAGTGATGACAGCACCGGTATTAGCATTGGTGGAGACAGTGATAGCCTGGATCAGTTTGAAGTGAAAGTGTACAGCGTGCGGTATGCAAATGAGACTTTATGTCGATTTTGTACCGTATCTGTTGCAATTGTTCAGCAAGAGGTGAGTTATGTGCACTTACTCGACAATGATTATGACTTGGTGAAGTATGATGCATTTTTCGATTATCGATTATCGAAAAAAACCGATTTAAGGCTTACTTACAGCGAGCAAGAGACGCGTTACAACGATGAAGCGCGCAATACAGGAAACAATTTTTGGGCTTTTTCATACAATCGTGACCTTTTAAGGGACATGAATGTTCAGGTACAGTTACGGAATTACACTAGTGACTCTTTGACTCAGCCTTTTAGCAACGATGAAATATCCATTCGTATATCGAAAATTTTCAACTAGTACAGCGCTAGTCCGACGTAAGGTATAGCTTTGAAGCGAGATCTAATATTTATAGCGTTAGTTGCCTTATTGGGAATGGTAGGCCTAATCTATAGTAATCAAAGTACGGATGAAATTGACACCGTCAATCAGCCGAGCGCGCAGGTGAGTGACGTTCAGGCGAATAACGGTGATATTTATTATAAAAAACTCTCTCAGGATTATGCGAACGCAGAGACGGGTAAGATCTTAGATGATTATAATAATTATCAATATACCTTGGAAGAGGAGTTAGACGAAGTGACTCGTGAGGAGAGTACGGATACAGATACCAGTGAATTTGAGAGTCGTTATTCACCGAAAGCTGAACGTATAATCAATTGGCGTTCTCTGTTTGATAAGTGGCAATTAGTTCTTATAGACTCACTATCGCAGCAATCAAGTCTAATTAACGTGGAAACACAAGCGCGATGCTCGATGGAGTTTAGTTCTCGCGAGTATCCGTTGGTATTGTTTACATCGGTGGCGGTTTTGCAGTTGAATAAAAGTGCCGACATGTTAATTATTGAAGATGCGCATGAAGTGTTTATCATCGATGGCCTTTCTAATCCTGGAATGATTAGCTCTGCGACCGTTAAACTTATTGAATTCTGTAAAGCGAATCCTACGCCGCTAAGTCCACACGTCAAGTCTGCGCCTTTAGCCCACATACCAAACTAGCAGCCTAAGGTTACGCGCAAAGTAAACGGACCATGCCAAACTGCCTACGTTAACTCCTTAAGCCAACGTAGGGCAGTGCATTCCAATCGTACTGCTGCGGCTTTCGAGCTAATTGCTGTTAGTTTTAGTTCCTGTCGGTTTTAACCCAAGACTTTTGTCGACCCTTAATGAATTTCTTATAGATATTTAATTTCGAAAAAATATAGCTCGGTAGTAGAATCAAATCCTTTCCGGTCAATATATGTCGTCCCTCTGCATGCCAAACAATTAATACTACGCACGTAATTACACCTAAAAACATGGTCGGTAAAATGGCGTAGCTCAGTGACGAAAATACCAGCGCGAGAATAAGTGAAACTACGAACGCGAAGCCTTGCATCAGTATTAGTACGGCTAGCGGCGGTATTGTGATGTCGATTAATACACCGAGTAAGGCTAGGCGTTTTTGAATAATCGATTGGCCCAATAATGGTCGCCACATACTTTGAATAATACCAAGGTGTCCGTGCTCCCAGCGTTCCCGCTGGCTTTTTAACGATTCTTCACTGGTTGGAAAGTAACTTGTCACGGTAGCCTGAGGGAAATACAGGGGCGGGGCACCTGCAATCGCTAAGTCCACACCCAGCTTCATATCTTCGACGATTTCTGAACTAGCGAGTTGTGAGTGTTTAATCTGATCCCATGGGAAGGCCATGCCTGTGCCGCATAACGGCACGCCTAGATTTAATATACGCATGCCGTTTAGTCGAATGCTGTTTTTGACTAATACCGCGAATTCAGAAATCTTTTTGGTAAAACTCGTCAACTCGCGATGTTGTATTAGGTATTTAGCTTGGATAGGTAAGTTGTAATGAATACAGGCTTCTTTTAAGTGCGCTAATGCATCTTCACCCAGCAAGCAATCTGCATCCAGGATAATGATCACTTCTTGTGTTGAGTTTTGGATATGTTGTAGCCCGAAATCTAAGGCGAAACCTTTGCCTCGATTTTTGTCGTCGTTGCGCTCTAAAACATTTACATCGTAGGCTTTACATAATTCGATTGTGTTATCGCTACAGTTATCGGCGACAACGTACACTGTGTCTTTATCTGTGAGTTGTTCACTCAAGAGTGTAAGAGTATCGTTAATAACGTCTTCTTCGTTATGCGCAGGGACTATAATAGCTGAGCGAATGTCGCTAGTTTTACGCGTGAAGGTCTGTAACGTGTTTTTGCGATCGTGATAGTACAAACCTAATAGGCACTCAATACAGAACATGAGCGTTGGTACAAATAGAATCGCGAGCGCAATATAAAACGTGTAAGAAATTATGAACATGCCGGTCCTTTATTTCCAGTTCAGTTCGCTAGTGCTAGCGACATCTCTGAAGTTATTACAATTTAGGGTTGTGTCGAGTTGCTCGCTTAAGCTATGTAAGTCAGCATTAAAGATAGTTTGTAGATCTTGGATCGATTGCTCAGACAGTTGAGGCCGTTTCTTCATCGTTAATAAATGCCGAATTTTATTGCGAAGAGATTTTGGAAAAAACGTTCGACGTAAAGACGTCATTAACGCGGAATCTATAAGAAGGCTATAGAGCGGGAACTTTCGAACGCGTTCTGAGGATACATTTCGCTGGCTTAAATCGTCTCGCCAAGTCACTGTTTTAGCATGGCCTAAAAACGTACAACTGCGTTCCAGCGTCTCTTGGGGTCGCTGGGTTAGTTCGTCAAAGCTCAATAAAAGTATGTTCTCTGTTCCGTAGCGTTGAATAAAGGGTGCGATTTGCTCGGCATATTTTGAGAACGCAATTAATTCTGGAAAATTCTTTACAGCTTCATTTATGTCTTTAGATATTAAACCTTGAGACCATTCGTGTATATAGTGTGATACAAGTCTGTCGATTGGATGACGAATAATGTAGATGAGTTTAAGGCTATCAATCCCATAGCCATCCATGCGTTCGATAACCTTGGGCCATGTTGGACGCTTGGTGTAATGGGTACTGGATTCACCACAAAGCTGTCCATCACTATGTCCATCACTATGTCCGTCGAATAGTTGCGAATACCAGGATTCGCCTTGAGCATAGACATCGTCATCACTAAAAAAGTTAGGCTCTTTTGGCTCAGACATAAAAAAACCTTCCTGCTGAGCAAGCTGGTCGTGAAGGGTCGTAGTAGCGGATTTCATCGCGCCAATGATAATAAAGTCGGGTTTATGCATTGTTAATCCGTTTATACATTTATACGTTTGTACATTTGATTATTAAAAAGGACGATATTTTTCGCCGGGCTTGGTAAAGCGAAACCAAATATCCTTAAACTGGCCCTGGCAGATAGGCGAGGGTTTATTGAATACTATGCGTTTGGCTTCAGAAACTACAGCGCCAACCGTCCACATTAGGTTTGCGATGAGTAGCCCAAAAAAACCATAGTGCTTGTAAAAGTAGCGCGTGCGTGATGCGTGAACATACAACGGTAGGCGTTTCTTTTCGATGATGTTTTCTTTGGTCTCTGAACTACCGCCGCGTAGGTGTATCACATGGGCGCTAGGCGTATTAATAGTGCGCCATCCCATATTGTGCGCTTCTCGACAGTAGTCCGCGTCTTCGTAATATAAAAAATAGCCTTCGTCCATCAAGCCAACATCGTCGAGTACTTCACGTTTAATCATAATGCAGGCAAAGCTCGACCACTCGCAGTAGGAATCGTCGTCTTTTACATCGATGGGTACATCAAAAGCGCCTAATGCTCGCGTGATGATATTTGTACTGATGGCGCGTATAAACTCGGAGATAGGATTGTGAAATCGGAAGCAACTAATTTGTGGGCGAGCGTCCTCCCATTCAAGTCGGGGAGTGGCTAGACCGACGCTTTGATCTTCGCTACGCAAGGCATCAAGCATGTGAGCGATAGCATTTTCACGGACAATAGCATCACTATTTAACAATAAATAATTTTTAGCATCTAAGGCCTTAATTCCAAGGTTGTTTCCCCCCGAAAAACCCGTGTTTTCATCAGATAGCACCAAGCTACAGCGTTCGGTGATGTTTTGTTCCTCCAGCCACGTTCTGATATCTAGTCCTGACTGATCTGGAGAGTTATTATCCACGATGACAATTTTATTGTTGTCACCTAATTGCGGTAGAACGCTTTCTACGCAGGCCTTCGTTAGCTCGAGAGTGCCATAATTTATTATGACCACGGCGAGGTTCAATTGATTCATGTCGTGGTCTATGCCTGTATAAAGTTGAGAAGTGTTTGGGCTTCGCGATTGGCGCTATGGCGTTCAATGACACGACGCCGGCCCTTTTGCCCCAACTGATCAATACTTAGGGTATCGCTCGCTAAAAGCTGCTTAATACCTTCAACAATTTCATTGACTGACCCAGGAGTTATTAGCCAGCCACATTCGTTATCCACTAGCTCGGGAATACCGGCAATACGGGTGGTGATAACGGGTCGTGCACGCGCGTAGGCTTCCATGATCACAACTGGAAGGCCTTCGGCGAAACTAGGAAGTACCATCGCAGCGGAGTTATCCAGCGTTTGAACAATGCTCTCACTACTCTGCCAACCAAGAAGTGTGACAATACTCTGCAAATTATTATCACGAAGATAAAGCTCGATGGTTTCACGTAAATCGCCGTCACCTATTATGTCCAAAGTGAGATCACAACCTTGGTCGCGAAGGATTTTAATGGCCTCAAGTAATAACATCTGGCCTTTCTGCTCACTGAGTCGCCCAATGTTCACCAAACGTTTATTGGTGGTCGCGGGCGTGGTGGGAAGGCTTAATAATTCTTCGTCGATGGCGCAGTGTACTTCAACGATTTTCTGCCAGTTTTCGTAATGAGTCCAACGGCTGAGTTGGCTTTTACAAAAAGATGTGATTGCGACAACAAACTTTGCTTTTTCGATTTTATCTTCAAGTGATAAACCACGAGGGTCATCTAGCTCGTCGGGCCCATGTACAGTAAAGCTGTATTCAGGCCCGCCAAGTGTTTTACACAGCAGCGCAATTGCAGCGGGGTTAGTGCCAAAGTGTGCATGTAAGTGCGTTACCTGATAATTTTTTGTATGAAAATATGTACTGCAGGCTTCGGCTAAATAGGCTAGATTTTTTAAGCGCGCATTATTATTCCGACCAAGCTTCAATGCGAGCTTCAAGGCGGAATAAAATGCACCGGGTTTAAACAATGCGCATTTGATAAAAGCGATCAGTAGGCCAAGCTTATCGCCATCGATAAGGTACACCGTCTTTTTCGCTTCTTCCTTATCGATGGGATCAACAAGTACTTCTTGCGTTTTTCGCGCGGATAACCGCAGCACTTCTACGCCTAAATTTTCTAAAGCGAGAATTTCTCTGCGTATAAAGGTATGGCTTACTTTGGGGTATTGATTGACAAGATAACAAACTTTCACGAACGGTTCCTATGTATTACGGTAATGGTTTCACAGTAATGGCGTCACGGCATATGCCATGAAAATGAAATTTATGATCGAGCTTAATAATTACGATCGTTAAGTAATAGCGTCTATTTGTATTCAATAATACTTAATTCGCTTTTCAGTAGTCGTTTGCTTAGAAACTCTACCGCACCAACAGCCTCGGCGAACTTTCCGATAAGCGAAAAAAATGCCCATTGGTAACGAATGGCCTTATCGTAGGGGCACTTAAGGCAAAGTCTTAGGTATTGTACTAAATACACGGCAACAAGAATAAGAAGCGGCAAAAAGCTTAAACTTATTAAACATGCTGCGAGTGCTATCAATGGGAAGCCAATCCCCCATATTAAACATCGTTTTGTTTCACTGACCCAGTGTGCCTCGGGTTTATTTCCATGCAAAGACGCGCCCAAAATATAGGCAAAACCGCAGCGCTTAGTGCGTTTCCACCACTGGGAGAAGTGCTCAATATTGGCATCGTGCTCTGTCATCTCCGCATCGAGCCGATAGATGTTCCATTCGAGCTTTCGTAAACGAACACACATTTCAGGTTCTTCGCCTGCGATAACCATGTCGCTATAACCATCACACTCCTGTAATGCACTTTTTCGAATGAGTGCATCACCACCACAGGCTTTTGCTTCGCCAATAGGGGTATTCCATTCAATATCACATAAGGTGTTGTAGATTGTGGCTTCGGGGTAGGTTTCCCGTCTGCGACCACATACGACGGCACAGCGTGGATGTTGGGCCAAGTGCTGGTAAGCGTTCGTTACCCATTGCGAGTCGAGCTGGCAATCACCATCCATGAATTGAACAAATTCAATATTGGCATGCTTGGCGAGTAATAACTTCCAGCCTTCGTTGCGTGCGCGAGCGGCAGTAAAGGGTTTGTTCATATCGAGGCTAACCACGTCCGCACCAATCGAATGTGCGAAATTAACACTGTTGTCGCTGGAGCCCGAATCGACATAAACGATAGGCATGTCTGCCCCGAGCTGACAAATTGACTGCAATGAGCGCACTAATCGCTGGCCTTCGTTTCGGCCGATAACGACGAAACCCACGGTACCTGTTGGGGTGACTGCTGCGGACATTACGGTTTTACCTTTGTTTAAGAGAGTGTATACACGACCGGGGCATAACTTCTTACAATTACGGGGTTGTGGCGAATAATTGACCTTGAAGGCTGCGGGATATTACCTTGCAGCTAGCCTTTGATAGGCACCTGAATCTTGAGGGCTATTGTAGTGTATTACGTGCTTATTGGCTTTTGTTTTTGTTTCAAAGCTAACAGCCTCATCGGCGGATGATTTATGTGACATCATTTTGTGGATATTGAGTGCAATAAATTAAAAGCTTTCGGTAAGTAAGATATACTCTCGACGTGGGGTATGTCGCCCTATCGTATTTTATCAAAGCATCATATCTAACTTATGCCTATTCAATCTAGTCGGCGCAGTAAGCGCTTATTGCAAAATCACGACACGCTTATTCAATGGTTTCAGCATATTCTGAATGTCGTCATCGTTTTGGGTTTTTTGATTACGCTCACTCTATGGAAAGATGGCGTCATTGGTGCCCACTATCGGTCGATGATGGTGTCTTCGGTATTGGTCATGCTTATCACCTATCATATCTTTGGCGTTCATCGACGCTTCGATTCACTTGTGGGTGGCATGCAGCATTTGGCACGTGCGTGGGGTATGGTCATTATCATCTTGGCTTGGGTGGCATTTTTGACCAAAACGTCCGAGCTGTATTCACGGCAAGTCATCGTGTATTGGGCTATTTTGGCTTATTTTGGTCAAGCAATTGCTCAATATCTACTCTTTCGTTGCTATAAAATCTACTCATTACGTTACCGTGAGCGTTTACCTGCGATTGTTGTTGGTACTGGGTCCGTAGCGCATCATCTGGCGCATAGCATTGCTAAAAACATATGGATGCGCGATAAAATAGAGGGTGTTGTTAAGTTCCCAGAAACAGAAGATTCTGATTGGAATTCCTCAACATTACCGTTATTGGGTTCAACTGAAGAGCTGTTAAGTATTATCGAGAAGTTCGGCGCAAAGCGTGTTTATTTAGCGCCGACCTTTAATCAAAACCCGTTAATTAAAGAGCTACAAGAGCTTTTGCTGGATACGAATATTGATTTGGTTTGGGCGCCTGATATTTTCGAGTTTCAATTGCTTAACCATAGTGTGCGCGAAGTAGCAGGCGTGCCTCTGATCACCATTAATGAAACCCCATTGATGTCAGGTGGCCCCGCTTTTATTAAGAGCTTGATGGATAAAAGTGTATCGCTGGGTTTAATCGTAGCTATTTCGCCCTTGCTCGTTGGCGTTGCTATAGCCGTAAAGCTCACATCAAAAGGACCTGTTCTTTTCAAGCAGGTAAGAGATGGTTGGGACGGTAAAAAATTCCATGTGTATAAGTTTCGAAGCATGTACGTACATGTACCGGAAAAAGTTATAAAACAAGCCACAAAAGGCGATCCTCGCATTACACCTATTGGTGCTTTTATTCGACGAACGAGTTTGGATGAATTGCCGCAACTGTTTAATATCTTAGAGGGCAGTATGTCCTTAGTTGGGCCGCGCCCGCATGCTGAGTCACATAACGAGTTTTATTCGGATAAAGTCATCAAGTACCTTGCCCGACATAGAATTAAGCCAGGTATGACCGGTCTGGCGCAAATTAAGGGCTTCAGAGGCGAAACTGAAACCGTTGAAGCCATGCAAGGGCGTGTTGAGTACGACCTTGAGTACATCAGTAATTGGTCGCCTTTACTCGATATTAAAATTTTGTTTTTAACACCTGCCGCGCTCTTCACTAAGAACGATAAGGCCTATTAATACTAATGTAAGCGGGCCTTACTTTTCTTAAAGCTTTAAGCGCTATGAGCGAACAGCCTTTAAGGCTGCTGCTCAGCAAGGTACTGGTTTTTTAGGTCGACGTAATTTTGGGCGGAATAACGAAAGAAGTTCAATTCCTTTTCGCTTAGTGGCCGTGATTTTTTACAGGGGCTACCGATATACAAAAACCCACTTTCAAGGTGTTTTTGCGGTGGCACTAATGCGCCAGCGCCGATAATGACATCGTCCGGTACGATGGCTCCGTCAAGTACGGTGGCGTGAATGCCAACCAAGACTCGATTACCAATAACACAACCATGCAAACAGGCTTGATGGCCAATGGTGACATCATCTCCAATGACGAGCGGCCAGCCACTCGGATTGAATTCACTTTTGTGGGTGATGTGTAATACCGCACCGTCTTGAACACTGCAACGCTTGCCAATACGTATAGAATGCATATCACCGCGTATGATTGCACCTGGCCACACAGAGACATCGTCTGCTAAAGAAACGTCACCGATAACGGTTGCATGATCATCGATAAATACGCCTTCTCCTAGTGAGGGGTGTATGCCGTTATGTTGTCGTAGGTTGTTAGGCTGTGCCACGCGCTTGCGATCCTCTTAATTGTTTGTGAGTGTGAGTGTGAGAGTGAACGTGAATAGTGAAGATGGCTAAGGTATTACCGTCAGTGAATAGGTGGTTACATTTATTGTGAGTTAAATCCTAACCGTTGTGAGTTGCGATTATAGTAGCACGGCGATTTTTAAGATTATTTGATTGAGGTAGTTGTGACAGAAAAAATTTCTCCAAGACGATTTATTGCAGGCGCTGTGTGCCCTCAATGTTCTAGCCTAGATTCAATTCAATTGTATTTTATTCAGCACGAGCCTCTAGGCCAAGAAAAACTTGAGCAGTTGGAGCAAGAAAAGGCTGTGTATGAATGCGTTGAGTGTGGTTATGAAGAGATAATGAATAAAGATGGCAGCGGCGAGGTTGGCGCCAGCGAGCAAGTATTGAGTTTTGTCGACGTAGGGCCTGGTTCTTAAAGTTGTGAGAGACAGCTAACTACTCTCGAAAAGTATTCTGGAAAAGCGCACGGGCTAAGTTCTCTCTGGTTAAGTTCTCTGGCTAAGAGCTTTAGCTAAAGTGTTTTGGGTATGCCTTAGTGGAGATAGGTAGTATTCCCTATTTCCGTATTGTATAAGCTTAAAGTAAGTTCTATCGCAGAATCTCCTGCTAAGCAGGGCCATTGTGAAAGTGCTTGATTCCAACCTTGCGTGTGGTGGGCAGCGGCATAGCATTTTAACTCGGTACTTTTAAGGATGCTTTCAGCATCAAATAGTCGCTCTAGTGAGTAAAGGACGGCTAAATCCAGCTGATTCGCAAATTCTTCTCCCAGTAAGTCATGCACAATGAGATTGGATATCGTCATATCCATAGGTGTGAGCGGCACACCGCAGGCCATTACAATACGATCGTTAACTTCTTCCATTAAGCGGTGAGTCAAATACGCTTCATCAATCAGTGCTTGGAGACCAATATGGTCTTCAACCGCATCGGGAGGCTGAATAAAAAAATTATGAGCAATGTGAATAAATTGCTCAATAAAGCCATAGATACCGGCTTCTTTCGCGAGTTCGGATAATGCATCGAGAAAGTCGGGAACGTGCTCAATGTAGCGCGTTAAAAAGTCAATTAACGTGGCTTCCGGATTTTCGGCGGGTAGACTGATGCTGGGGTGAATATTAGGTAGGCGCGCCTTAACGTAGCGCTTTAGCGAGCAATGTTCATCCTCTTCTTGTTGTGCGCGGGCAATGGACTGTCTAATGAGCACGTTTGTATCTCGAATATTTGTCATTGAGTTTGTATTGTTGACCACGAAAGTTGGAGCAATGTAATTAAGGGTTAACTATTAACTTAATGCAAATATCACCTTATACAAGCAGATAGTCCACATCGGCCTAATTGTAAGGTTTCTTATACGGTTTTTGGCGCCTAAGTTTGCGTAACGTAACGGTCGATTAATGCCGATAAATATGAAGCAAAAAGGCAATATTACCGATGAAATAGCGCTTAAATAAACGCTGGGGCTCTTGGGTAAATCGGTATAGCCATTCTAGCCCCATACTCTGCACCCATTGAGGAGCTCGAGATACTTCGCCGGCGCTAAAGTCGAATATTGCGCCGCCTGCTACGGCGAGCTTTATGGTGCTTAAGCGGTGTTTGTTCTCTTCTAGCCATAACTCCTGTCTCGGTACGCCCATACCGATTACGAGAAAATCGGCTTGGCTGTTGTTAATCATCGCGCATATGCGCTGATCGTCGTCAAAAAAACCTGAGTGAGTACCTGCGATATCTAGTGAAGGGTTTTGTAACTGAAAGTGTTCGCGGGCTTTAAGGATGACGTCGTCACTGGCCCCCAGCAAAAAGGCTTTTTTGTTGGCATTGGCGCAGCTGCTCAGGAGCTTGGGAATAAGGTCAGTGCCGTTCATGTTTTCTTTTAGTTCTATACTCTTCCGCTTGGCTCCAATTTTTATGCCTATGCCATCGTTCAATAGATGGCTTGAATTTAACAAGGCATTCTTATAAGCCGTATTTTTTAAGGAAATATTGAAACAGTGAGCGTTAAGAAAATATAGAGTTTCTAGTTGGGCTCTATCGGTTTGAAGGAGTGCCTCGACGTATTCAAGTATTTCGCAAGTGTCGACGTTACTGAGCTTTAAATGATAATACGGAGTTAAGTTCATGTGTGAGGGAGCCTAAGCGAAAAGAAAAAAGAAGGTAATCGTCTTCTAATGACGAATTATACGGATTTACGCTGTGTTTTTGAGCTGAAAATCCGAATATTTCACTTTATTTTGTGTATAAGGCCTTTTTAGCGCCGCTCTGGGCTTACTATTGTTTATGATCTGTTTATAATCGCCCGCTGCGGCTTTTTGTCGCACATAGGGGTATGCCGCTAAATACCTACAAAACGATAAATTTCTCGGCATCGAAGCGCGATTGGCGTCAATTCCAACTTTACGCCTAACCCTTTAATACCTACATATCTTGATCGATAATTAACAATAACAACGGAGAAGACGAATGAGTCAATCCATACGGTCGCTCACATCGCTACTGTTCTTGGTTGTGTTCGCATTACCTATGATGGCCAGCGCTGGTGAATGGCAGCTCAATATGACTGAAGGGGCTACCTCGTTAAGTCGGGAAATCTTCGGCCTGCATATGCTGATCTTCTACATATGTTGCATTATCGGTGTCGTAGTTTTTGGCGCCATGTTTATCAGTATGTTTTATCATCGCAAGTCGCGTGGTGCAAAAGCGTCCAACTTTCATGAAAGCGTATTTTTAGAGGTCTTATGGACCGCTATTCCTTTCGCTATCTTAGTCGGTATGGCTTTTCCCGCTACAACAACGCTGCTAAAAATGTATGACGCCAGTGACGCTGATATCGAAATTCAGGTTACCGGCTATCAGTGGAAATGGAAGTATGAATACTCTGAGTCTGGTGTGAGCTTCTTCTCTACTCTTAGTACTCCTGCGGAACAAATATCTGGCGAAGAACCAAAGGGTGAACACTACCTGCTCGAAGTTGATGAGCCGTTGGTAATTCCTGTGGGCAAGAAAGTACGCTTTATTGTCACCGCCGCCGATGTTATCCATAGCTGGTGGGTGCCTGACCTTGCGGTAAAGCGAGATGCTATCCCAGGCTACTTTAATGAGGCTTGGACAAAAGTTGACGTCCCAGGAGTTTATCGCGGCCAGTGCGCTGAGCTTTGTGGTAAAGATCATGGCTTTATGCCAATCGAAGTTCATGCCGTTGAGCAAGCGGAATACGATGCTTGGTTGGCTGAGCGTCTAGCGAAGGCAATAGCAATTGATGAAGCCGCCAAACAGACACTCACACTCGATCAGTTGCTTACAGAGGGTGACTCGGTTTACACCACCTATTGTGCAACGTGTCACCAAGTCGATGGTAAAGGTAATGGCGTATTCCCGGCCATTGCGGGTAGCCCGATTGCCAACGGTGAAAGCGATATTTCTGAACACTTTAATCGCGTACTTAAAGGCGGTGGCATGATGCCTCCATTTGGCGAACAACTTACACCTGTGCAAGTTGCAGCAGTTATCACATACCAGCGTAATGCCTTTGGCAACAACACTGGTGACGTCGTTCAACCGCTTGACGTAGTCAACTTCAAGCAAGGCCAATAGGAGACAATACAATGGCACATGGTCCTGCAAAAGGCTTAGGTCGTTGGTTCTTTACAACCAACCATAAAGACATTGGTACGATGTACCTTTGGTTCAGCTTTCTGATGTTCTTCCTCGGCGGTATATTTGCGTTAGTAATCCGCGCCGAGCTATTCTCTCCGGGTCTACAAATTGTAGAGCCTGAGTTTTTTAATCAGATGACAACACTTCACGGTCTCGTGATGGTATTTGGTGCGGTTATGCCTGCGTTTGTAGGTTTAGCTAACTGGATGCTACCCATGATGATCGGTGCTCCCGATATGGCACTACCGCGCATGAATAACTGGAGCTTCTGGATACTTCCGTTTGCTTTCACCATGCTAGTTTCAACCTTATTTATGGAAGGTGGAGCGCCAAACTTCGGTTGGACTTTCTATGCACCGTTATCCACTACTTATGCGCCAGATAGCGTAACGCTGTTTATTTTCTCGGTTCATATTATGGGTGCTAGTTCTATTATGGGTGCAATTAACATTGTTGCGACCATTATGAATTTGCGTGCTCCGGGTATGTCCTACATGAAAATGCCGCTATTCGTATGGACATGGTTCATTACAGCGTATCTACTAATCGCAGTAATGCCTGTACTAGCGGGGGTTGTGACCATGATGTTAATGGATATCCACTTTGGCACCAGCTTCTTTAATGCGGCTGGTGGTGGCGATCCGGTACTGTTTCAACACGTATTCTGGTTCTTCGGTCACCCTGAAGTCTATATTATGATTTTGCCAGCGTTTGGTATTGTCAGCGCCATTATCCCTACCTTTGCGCGCAAGCCTCTATTTGGCTATGCATCAATGGTATATGCAACGGCGTCGATTGCTTTCTTAAGCTTTATCGTTTGGGCGCACCACATGTTCACCGTAGGAATGCCATTTGCGGGTGAGTGGGTGTTTATGATGGCGACAATGCTTATTGCGGTACCAACGGGCGTAAAAGTCTTTAACTGGGTCAGTACGATGTGGAAAGGGTCAATGACCTTTGAAACACCTATGTTGTTCTCAATCGCGTTTGTAATCCTATTTACGATTGGTGGGTTCTCTGGGTTGATGCTGGCTATTGCGCCAGTCGATTTCCAATACCATGATACGTATTTCGTTGTTGCTCACTTTCACTATGTATTAGTGCCAGGTGCGATTTTCTCGATTACGGCGGGTGTTTACTACTGGCTGCCCAAGTGGTGTGGCCGCATGTATGACGAAACCCTTGGCAAAACACATTTTTGGTTGGCGTTTGTTGGTTTGAACCTTACGTTCTTCCCTATGCATTTCTCAGGGTTGGCGGGTATGCCTCGCCGTATTCCAGACTATAACCCACTATGGGCAAACTGGAATATGATGTCATCAGTTGGTGCATTTTTGTTTGGTGCAGCCCAGTTATTGTTCTTATATATTGTTATTCGAGCAATAGTTAGTGGTAAGAAAGCTACGGCTGAAGTGTGGGAAAACCCTCATGGTCTAGAGTGGATGGTACCGTCGCCTGCGCCGTACCATACGTTTACGACACCACCAGAAATAAAATAAGGCTTATGGATACACATAGCAAGCAAGTAAAAATAACCGTACTAAAGCTACTAGGCTTAACGGTAGTGATGTTTGTTTTTGCTATGTGGGTCATGCCACCGCTTTACACTTTGTTTTGCGAGTTTACCGGTTTAAACAGTAAGTATACCCAGGGCAGTTACGAGGCCGTATCCAGTGAAGTTGATACCAGTCGCACTGTTCGCGTGAAGTTTGTTGCCACTAATAATGAGAATATTCCTTGGGATTTTATACCTGCGGTATACTCGATTGATGTGCATCCAGGCCAAGCAACAGATACTTCTTTTTTTGCCCACAACCTCAGCACTAACTATATGGTGACTCAAGCGATACCCAGCATGATTCCCAGCAACGCTCGAGATTATTTTCATAAAACCGAGTGTTTTTGCTTTAACAGTCAATTGCTTGCTCCTGGTGAACAGGCTGATCTTGGCTTGCAATTTATCGTAGATCAATCGATACCGAAGAGCGTAAAGAGTATTATTCTTGCTTACACACTATTCGATATCACCGCCGTGTCTGAGGCCAAGATCGAAAAAGAGATTCAGGCGAGAAAGAACACACCACCGAGCGACGAAGAGCTCTTTGGAACAGACAATAATTCGCTAACGGCACTTTTGCCTTAGCTATAAATTTGGGTTTAGCGGAGTAAGACAATGGGACAACAACACGAAACCTATTACGTGCCCGACCAGAGCAAGTTACCGCTCTTAGCCAGCATTGGTTTAGCACTGATGGTGTTTGGCATGGGCAATGTGTTAATAGAAATTAAAAACGGTACAGAGGGAAAAGGGCAGACCATCGCTATTATTGGTTTCCTTTGGCTATCGGCGGTACTTTGGAAGTGGTTCTCTACCGTTATTGATGAAAATAGGCGCGGCATGAACAGCGCCCAAGTAAAGCGCTCCTACGTGTTAGGTATGCAGTGGTTTATCTTTAGTGAAGTTATGTTTTTTGCGGCCTTCTTTGGCGTTTTATTCTATATTCGTACTTTTGCACTACCGTGGTTATCGGAAGGGCCAACGAGCGCAATATTGTGGAATAATTTTAGCGGTGAATGGCCCCTTATGACTACGCCAGATATGGCACTAAATGGTGCTAAAGCCGTCGTTACTGGCCCCGATAAAGATATGGGTTGGCCGGGTATAGCAGGACTTTTGCATTGGTTGCCCCTATATAACACTGTCATTCTGTTGGCCTCAAGTGTAACGGTCCATATCGCGCATGTTGGGCTCAAGAATGACAACAAAAAGCAGTTCAATATTTGGCTGGGCATTACCGTTGCCCTCGGCATTATATTTTTAGGGCTTCAGGCTTTGGAATATTATGAAGCGTACGCGCATTACGGTTTACACCTCAACTCGGGTGCTTACGGCACAACCTTCTTCATGCTTACGGGTTTTCACGGTCTGCACGTTACCTTGGGAACCTTTATGCTCTTGGTTCAGTGGTTGCGGTCGATGACTAAAGGTCACTTTAGTCACCATGATTGCTACGGTTTTGAAGCCTCAAGCTGGTACTGGCATTTCGTTGATGTGGTATGGCTAGGTTTGTTTATCTTTGTCTATATTTTGGGTTAGCATTTAAGCCAAAAGAAAAAGGCGCTCTATTGGGCGCCTTTTTTATGTTCAATACCGTATAACTATATAATTAGCTATTGGGTTGGGCTCGGCACATCAGGTACAGTAGGCGCTTGCTCACTAACAGCTCTATCCCACGGGGCTCGATTAACGAGTTGTCCGGTATAGATTCCGTAAGTGATTACACCCAGCAAAGCTGCTGTGAGACCTATACGAATACCTAGGGCAACCACTGTTCTTTTGGAATCGTCTTCGCTAATATCTTTCAGTAAAAAGACTAAACCACTGGTTAGGCTTAATACGACGGCGATAAACAGCACGATGATGAGTACTTTTAAGATCATACAGCTCCTATTAACGAGCCTATAGGCCCGATTTGTGTTTCAAAACTTTCGTTTCTCGTTGAATTGGCAAATTACACTGTTTTCCGCATGCCTTGTACCGATTATGGCTACGGCAGGCTTTTGGCAGTTGAGTCGTGCAGATGAGAAGCAAACCATAGTTGATAACTGGTCTACTCAGCAAGCGCTTCCGGCTAAAGCTATCGATAAATCTGTTGTTGCAAACAGTTATCAGCGTTTATGGGTTCGCGGTCAATACGACAGCGAACGTTATTGGTTACTCGAAGGGCAGACGTATCGTGGACGCCTAGGGTATCAAGTAATTATGCCCTTTACCTCCGAAGATGGCCGGTGGTTTTTGGTTAAGCGCGGCTGGGTTGCCGCCGCAATGCATAGAGAGGAGCTGCCGGTGCTTAAAACTCCGACTGGTCTTATCGACATCACAGTATTTGCGAGAAGTATTGAACTTTCACCCTTGCTAGACGAGCGCAATAACCCACTTAAAGCTTGGCCTCATCGCATAGTTAGTCTTGATTCGGTCTTTATGTCTGAACAATATGGTAATAATTTTGATAAGGCTTTGCTCCAGCTAGATTCGGCCGACAGCAGCGCATTTGACATCATATGGCAGCCGATTAACATGCCTCCAGAAAAACACATAGCTTATGCTGTTCAGTGGTTTTCTATGGCGTTGATTCTGGCTCTTTTATGGTTACATGCTAACTCCAATATTCTTGCATGCCTGCGTAAACAGCATATTACTGAAGAGTAATATAGGTAAAGAATAGAAGCGATAAACTGGGTATCTATGGGCATGGTACTTATGAACACAGTACTTATGAACACAGTACTTATGAACACAGTACTTATGAACACAGTACTTATGAACACAGTACTTATGAACACAGTACTTATG